>JAFLCA010000045.1 GCA_017302875.1 Deltaproteobacteria bacterium | reverse complement strand
TAGCTTTATTTTTGGGCCCGTACTCTTCATGTCACCGTCAGATTCTCAAGCTGATTCGAATTTGTCAGTCACCCTCGATACCACCAAGGGCAAAATTGTTTTGCAGTTAACTCCGGATAAAACGCCGTTAACGGTGGCTAACTTTGTGAATCTCGTGCAGCGCGGATTCTACAACGGTTTGACTTTTCATCGCGTGATCCCCGATTTCATGATTCAGGGGGGAGATCCGGAAGGCAGCGGACGCGGCGGCCCCGGCTATCGATTTGCTGATGAGTTCGACAAGTCGTTGCGCCATGATTCGGCCGGAACGCTTTCTATGGCGAATGCCGGTCCTGGGACTAACGGCAGCCAGTTCTTTATCACTCATGTAGCGACCGACTGGCTCGACGGCAAGCACACGGTCTTCGGAAAGGTAACCTCCGGACAAGACGTGGTGGATTCCATCAAGCAGGGAGACAAAATTATCAGCGCCACGATTCAAGGTGATCCAAGTGCGTTGTTGGCGAAGGAGCATGCGCACATTGAAGAGTGGAATGCGATTCTCGATAAGCGCTATCCGAAGAAATAAGCACTATGATTCTCAAAGATTTGGATTTTGCAGCGCTGGATACGACGCTGTCTGCGTCGCTTTCCGCTGTGCGTTCGAGTGCCGATCTCGAGATGCTCAAGCGCGATTGGTTGTCGAAAGACGGCACGATCAAAGTGCTCTTCAAGCAGTTGCGTGACATCGACCCCGAGCAGAAACCTCTGGTTGCTGGAAAGCTCAATGAGCTTAAGACCAAACTGGAGACCTTTGTTTCTGCGAAGGAAGAGGAGCTGGAGCGCCAAAAGGTCGAGCAGAGCGCAAAATCCGAATTTATTGATCTGTCCTTGCCTTCGCATTCTCCTGGGCTTGGCAGCGTCAGTCTGATTACGCGTATCGAGCGACAAATTTTTTCGCTGCTCAAGCCTTTCGGCTTTCAGAACGTAGTCGGTCCCGAAATTGAAACGGACTATTACTGTTTCGATTCGCTCAATATTCCACCGCATCATCCGGCGCGTGACATGCAGGATACGTTCTATACCAGCAACGGATATGTGTTGCGTACGCATACCACGTCCGTTCAGGCGCGAACGCTTCAGCAGGGCAAGCTTCCGGTGAAAGTGGCTTCATTTGGGCGAGTTTATCGAAATGAAACCGAGGACGCTTCTCATCAAGCAATGTTCCACCAGTTCGAGTTGGTGTGGGTCGAGGAGGGGCTTACATTATCGCATCTCATGGCCCTGATTAACCACATCCTCAAGGGCTTGTACGGCAAACGCACCAAAGTTCGCTTTGTACCGAAGTACTATCCCTACACGGAGCCCAGTATCGGGCCGCAAATTGACTGCGCGCTGTGTCATGGCAAGGGCTGTTCGTTGTGTGGCGGATCAGGTTGGCTGACGGTTGCGGGTGCCGGTATGGTGCATCGCAACGTGCTCAAGGAATTCAACTATGATCCGGAAAAAGTGAGCGGCTTCGCCTTCGGACTCGGCACGTCGCGTCTCGCAGCAAATCTTGGCAGCCTCTCTTCTCTGAAAATGCTCTATGAGAACGATCTGCGCGTACTTAAAAGTGTCGTATGAAATTGCACCTCAGTATTCTCGATAAATTGATTGAACTTCCCACCAAGGATCCGCTTGAGTTGCGCCCATTACTTGATGATCTCGGCTACGAGGTTAAGGGAATCGAGGGCAGCGGGCTGCAAACCATCTTCACCGTTGAGTCGCAGGCCAATCGTGGCGATCAGCTCTATGCGTTGGGTGCCGCGCGGGATCTGTCAGCCCGTCTTCTAACTCCCATTAGCATGCCGCAAATGGCTGCTGAGCTGAGCGATAAGAAAGCCTCCATTCCAGTGCGCGTCGCTACCGATAAATGTCTGCGCTATGCGCTCCTTGAAATGACCCTGCCGAAACCGATGGAACTTCGCTCAGACATCGAGGCAGTCATGCAAAGTGCTGACAGCGGGGCTGTGCGCAAACATGCCATGGTCGACATTCTGAATTATATTTTGCTTGAGCTCGGCCAGCCTATGCACGCCTTCGATCGCGAGAAGGTGGAAGGGGAGATCTCTATTGAGCTGACAGACAAAGTTGAAACGATTGAAGCGCTGGATGACAAAACCTATCAGGTGCCGGTGGGATCGATTGTCATCAAGGATCGCAAAAAGATAATCGCTGTTGCGGGCGTGATTGGCTGCAAGAATTCGATGATGACCCTTGATTCGAGCGCGGTTCTTGTCGAATCCGCGGCTTTTGATCCAGTGTCGGTGCGTATTACGGCTCGTGCCATGGGGATCTCGACGGACGCTTCATACGCTTTCGAGCGAGGCAGCGATCGTGAAGCGGTTATTGCGGGATTGAAGCGAATGGTGGCTTTGGCGCAGGGTGCGGGCGGATCCGCAAAGAACTCGTGCCATGTTCTGGGCCTCACTGACATTGGCGGTGCTGCGACCGAAAAGACAAAAATCCCACTACGTCTCGCTACCCTGCGCAAACAAATGAATCTTGCCCGCCTGGCGGATGTTGAGGTGGCAACGCGACTGAAGAACTTAGGATTCGCCTGTGAGGCCCTGCCCACCGATAAAAATGGAGCTGCGGAGTGGAAGGTGACGGTTCCTTCTTGGCGCGCCTGGGATGTAAAGACGGAAGAGGATTTGATTGAGGAATTCGTGCGCGCACACGGTCTCAATAAAGTTAAACTCGAGCTCCCCCCGCTCGACTATGAATCTGCGCCGGAGACTCCTGCGGACGAGATGTTACGCCGCGTTGAAGGCGCCCTCGTCGGAAATGGATTTATCGAGGTCATTACCAAGATATTCTCCAACGCTGAGGATGTCGCCCTACTTGAATCGCTCCGCGCCGGCATCGCTGCCAAGCATTTAACTATTAAGAATGCCGTCGAGCGAAGTTATTCTCATCTAAAACTCACCAATATTTTGCATCACGCAAGGTTGTCGGCGGAGAACCATCGTCGAGGAGTGCTTTCATTCAAGGTATTTGAGTTCGGCCGATTGTTCGAACTTGGTATGGACGGTGGTCAGTTTGAATTCGAACATGATGTGTTGACGTTATCGGCGTCCGGACGCTGGACTGAGCATGAATGGCAGAAGCCGGAGAGCACTGAAGAATTACTGTTCTTGTTCAAGGGCGTCGTCGAAAACGTCGTGCGCGCACTCGGTATTACCGATCTGGTGACGGCGGATACCAAGGAAGCGTTTCTGCATCCCGGATGCCAAGCGCAGCTCAGAGTCGGGCGTGACGTGATTGGAATTGTCGGGCTCATTCATCCCTTGTTGCGAGAGAAGCTGGGCCTTCGTCATGATTTCGTTTACGCGGAACTTGACGCGGCGAAGCTTATCAAGAACATGACCAACACGAAGCTGATCGCTCCAAGTGACTTCCCGGTCGTGCGTCGTGATATTACCCTGAAGATTCCGGCTATGGCTCAAGCGGGGAAGATCCTCAAGTTAGTGCGGGACGAGAAATTGGATAATCTCGTAGAGGTGGCGGTAGTTGATAATTTCAAGAAGCAGGAAGAAGATTTCCGACGCGTTACGTACAGGCTCACCTTCCAAAGTGCGACGCGAACTCTTGAGAGTGCCGAAGTTGACGACGCCATGGAGAAAGTCGTCTCAATGCTAAAAACGGGTCATTCTATCGAGCGAGCATAAGCATATGCGTGTTGCTGCCCAGCCGTCTTCAGTGTGGAATGTGCCGATAATTTTATTGTTGGCAGCCGGTATTAGCGTAGGGCTCTTTGTGTATGCGCGTTCTTTGATGCGTCAGAATCACATCGAGCCTTCGACTTTCTTTGCGGGGCCCGTTCCGCCGCCGCTTGAAACCTTGATGTCTGTACGCATCGAAGGTGGGGAACTTGGTGAGTTTTTTGATCCGCAAACGAAGCAGAAATTATCCTTGCTCCTTGTCGCACGGCCCACCGCCGGCAGCGAGTCTGTCTCCGTGCCGGGCCTGATTCAGCTCATCGATAAAGATCGCCTCGGCGTTGAACAGGTTTCGGAAGTGGCTCGAATCGCCTTGAAGTACGCATCAGCGCAGTTCAGTGTTTTGGCAGCCGGGAAAATTGCACAAGTAGACGTTCCCATTGCGACAGGTAAGGTCATCGCAGAGCAGTTCGAAACCACCAAAAGTGCGCATTACCTTATGGGAGTTATTAACCTAAAGGATCAACAGCTTCTCTTTCTGGCGCTCAAAAAAGGTGAGGATGTCGATGCGGCACTCATAGGCCACTATCTTGAAAAGGTGCCGGGGGTTGCGGAACGGGTGGCTAGTGCTTCTGCACCAAAGTGAAGACGGCCTCGGGCCCGGATTCATCGAGCTTCACTTTTCCGGCGCCAACTAGTTCCCGCAATGCGTCCAGAATGTCAGCTTCCTCCGCTTGAACGGCGGGGCGCTCATCTTCCTCGTGAAGATGGTAGAAATTACGAAAATAGAGACCTTCTTCCGCTTCCGGGTGTCGAAGTGCCTCAAGAATTTGAGACTTTACATCGCCTAAGGTATCGGATGCCATGAAGTATTTGCGCCTCACTTATTCGTGTTGTGTGTACTCTATAACGATAGCATAGCGCCAAAAAAAGCTTCAAAGAAAAAATCACCCCAAAAAGCCAAGGGTTTTCCCCAACTTACTTGGCCCGATCGGCAAGGATTTTCTCGATTTTTTTCAGGACCTGATCGCTCAAACGATCTTTGACTGCAAGTGCTCCTAGATTTTCATCGAGCTGCTTCAAGTTGGTGGCGCCTAGAATTACGGTACTCACATTGGGGTTCTTAAGGCACCACGCCAGCGCAAGTTGCGTCATCGAGGCGTCGATTTCCTTAGCCACCTCGCTAAGCTTGCGCACGGTGGATATTGCATCGGGGCTGAGACGCTCCCGCAGCCACTCTTGCTCGGCGAGACGACTGCCTGCGGGAATTCCGTCGTTGTATTTGCCGGTCAAAATCCCCGAAGCCAGTGGACTCCACACGGTGGTACCCAAAGAATATTTTTTAAAGAGTGGCGCATACTCACGTTCGAACCTGTCACGAACCAACATGTTGTACTGCGGTTGCTCCATGGTAGGGGCGATGCAATTCAGCTCTTTGGCGAGCTGAATTGCCTGCTCTATTTTCTCGGCCGGCCACTCCGAGGTGCCCCAATAGAAAACCAAACCCGATCTTACGAGGTAGTCCATCGCCAGCACAGTCTCCTCGACCGGGGTGTTGGGGTCGGGGCGGTGGCAGAACAGAAGATCGACGTACTCAAGCTTAAGTCGTCTGAGTGCATTCTTGGTTCCCTCGATAAGATGTTTTCTAGACAGCCCCGTATCGTTCGGACCTTGCCCGCCCCAAAATATTTTCGAAGAAATTACCAAGTCCTCACGGCGGAAATCTTTCAGCGCTTCGCCCATCACAATCTCGGACTGCCCTGCGCCGTACGCTTCAGCGTTGTCGAAAAAATTAACTCCCTGCTCAAAGGCATGCTGCATGCACTGCCGCGCTAGTTTCACGTCGAGATTGTTCCCGAAGGTGAGCCACGAGCCAAAGGACAATTCACTGACGCGAAGACCGGATTTTCCGAGTTTGTTGTATTGCATGCGGATACCAAAGTTGGAGCTGTAGAGTTTAGGCGCAGAGTATCGAGCCTAAGGCAGGCTAAGGGAAAGAGAAAGTGCGGTAGTTGCACGGCGATAAGGGAAGCAGCTGGCACTATATCTTGTTCATTCAGGAGCTTAGCGGGTCAAGGCTTCGAAATTACGGGCCAGGCGGCTGCACTTTTTAGCGCCGATAGGTAAAGCCAGCAGGCAAAGCCTCCGAAATTCTTGTAGTGCTTGTGGAGGCGTTGCCGTGCCGTTGTTTCGCAGTTTTCTCTCAATAGCATTTTCGATTGCTGCGCTCTTGGCGCTTCCATCACTCGCCTTTGCCGCAGGGATTAAAATACTCGTTAAACCTCACCTTGCCGCCCGCATTTCAAGTGTTGGGCATAGTCACGCGGGGAAGTTGTCTAGCGTGCCGGTGCGAGTTGATTTCGAGCTTCTGAAGAACGCGCGAAGGTTTCGTATTATTACCGCAAGCGGTCGCAGTATGTTCGGCCGAAAACGCAAAGCGCTGCCAAAATTCAGTCTTTTTTCAGACAAGCGCGGCAAAGTATACGCACGGACTTTTAGCGGACAGTTGCGCCGCCCTGGAGAAGGAAACTTCGGCACGTTCCACCTTACGGCCATCAAGCGAGCAGCAGGCAAGCCCGCTATCGCCGGTACATTTAATTCGGCACCTTTCAGTCAGAACATTCATGAGAATGCCTCTGGAGCTCTCGAGCTTGAAAGTTATCACACGGCAGATATGCCGGATTGCGCTGGCGACATTGACGGCAAGCACATCGCGCATGATTCCTTTCCGCTGGCTCTGCCCAACAAGCTCAGCTCTGCCGCGATCGACGGCGCGCTTACCATCGATATTGCCATTTTGTTGAGCACGGAGATGGTGGACGCTTATGGTAGTCTGGCGGCTGCGCAGGCTGAGGCCATCAATGCCGTTGATGCTGCAAACGGCGCTTATGCCAACAGCGAGATCGCCCAAGAGTTGCGCTTGGTATATGCAGGTCAAACCACCACGGTACAAGATCCGGCAATTCTGGAGGACCTGTACCGGCTTCAGGATCCGACGGATGGGGCCTTTGATGAAGCTCATAGTATTCGCGACACGTACGGTGCAGATTTAGTTTCTTTGTTTCGCCACGAAAGCGATCCGACCGCCTGCGGAATAGCCTTTACCATGAACTCAGGCAGCATTAGCACGGATTTCGCCGATCACGGGTTCAGCGCAGTGACGGATATATGTGCCACTGGAAATTATTCCTTGGCGCATGAACTGGGCCACAACATGGGGGCCAATCACGATGTTACCAACGCCGGAGGTCAGAGTGCGTACAGTTACTCATACGGATATCAATTCACCGGCAGCAATAACGGAAAATACAGAACGGTCATGGCGTATGCCTCGGGGCAGAGTGGTGAGGTGCGCATACCGTACTTCTCGAATCCCGATGTGCAGTACCAAGGCGTCGCAACAGGGACCAGCAGCGCGAACAATGCCTTAACTCTCAACAATACCGCCGCAATCGTAGCCGCATTCAGATCCGAGAGTGAATTGTCTCCGGAGTTTCCACCAGCACCAACTCCGACACCGACCCCGGCGGCGATCTCTTTTAAGAATGTGAAAAGCAGCCTCGTCAAAGGCAAATGTAAAATTGTCGGAACGGTTAAGTACGTCGACGGGCTTGTGGTGAGTGCATTGCCGGTTGAACTACGAACGTATAGTGGAACGCTCTTAAAAACCGCTTCGAGCTCCTCAAGTGGAAAATTCAGATTTAATGCTTCACGCAAGAAGAAGTATCGTCTGATGGTGGATTCGCGTCTGAACCGCGCAGTACGCTGTTCATAGTCGATATTCCGTTCTGCCTCCCCAAATGTGAGGCTGCATTCAGAAAGTGCTTTGGGACGCTGCCGCAGTGTGGTATCTCAAGGACACCCCCATGCCGCCATCGCTTCGCAAGTTAGAGCGTATCCTTGTCGCAAACCGCGGCGAGATCGCTATTCGAGTACTTCGCGCCGCGGCGGAGCTCAACATTCGTACTGTCGCCCTCTACACCTACGAAGATAGATACTCCTTACACCGATACAAAGCTGACGAGGCCTATCGGATCGGTTCCGAGAGTGAGGCTCTCAAACCATATCTCGACATAGAAGAGATTATCCGGCTCGCCAAGCGCCGCACTATAGACGCGATACACCCCGGATACGGCTTTCTGTCCGAGAATTCGCGTTTCGCCGAACGTTGCCGAGAGGAAGGAATCATCTTTATCGGTCCTGATCCTGAAATCATCGATCGCGTCGGCGACAAGATAAAAGCCAAGAAAGTTGCTCGCGAAGTGAACGTTCCGGTCATCGAAGATAGCCGCGTCGATCTTACTGACGCCGCTGTTGCGTTAAAGGAAGCGCAGCGTATCGGATTCCCCGTAGTAGTAAAAGCAGCTGCCGGTGGCGGCGGGCGGGGAATGCGTATTATCCGCGATGCATCGATGGCGGAGCAAGCGTTTGCCGAAGCTCAAAGCGAGGCTCTACGAGCTTTCGGTGACGGTACGGTGTATCTCGAGAAATACCTGGAGGAACCGCGCCACGTCGAAGTGCAAATCATGGGTGATCGGCACGGGAATATCGTTCATTTATTCGAAAGAGACTGCTCGGTGCAGCGGCGTTTTCAGAAGGTCGTTGAAGTGGCCCCCTGTCCAGCGCTTGGAGTGGCCGCGCGCCAGGCGCTATTCCAGCATGGCTTGGCGTTGGCGAGACATGTTGGTTACAACAACGTCGGGACGGTTGAGTTCCTCATCGACAAAAATGAAGATGTTTATTTCATAGAGATAAACCCGCGTATTCAGGTCGAGCACACCGTTACTGAGCAAGTCACGGGAATTGATATCGTGCGCTCACAGATACTGATCGCACAGGGCTACTCGCTTTCTGATCCTGAGATTAACATCTCAAATCAGGATTCCGTTACTTGCCAGGGATACGCCATCCAGTGCCGTATCACCACAGAAGATCCTCAAAACGAGTTCAAGCCGGATTACGGAAAGCTCATCGCCTATCGCAGCCCAGGCGGATTTGGTATTCGCCTCGACGCGGGCAGTGCCTATTCGGGCGCCTCGATTTCTCCCTTTTTCGATTCGCTTCTGGTCAAGGTAACTGCTTCGGGTCGAACGCTCGATGGGGCTGCCCGCCGTTTGCAGCGCGCGCTGCGTGAATTTCGAATTCGCGGTGTGCGCACCAACATCGCCTTTCTCGAGAATGTCATTACGCACCCTCAATTTCTGAACGGAAAAACTACCACCGGCTTTATCGCGCAAAATCCCGAATTGCTCGAGTTTTCGCGCGGTCAAGATAGAGCCACCAAGGCCTTACGATACCTTGCGGATATTACCGTCAACGGAAATCCCGACGTATCGAAAGTGGATGCCACAAAAGTTTTCCGTGCGCCGGTGGTGCCACCCTTCTCGAGGGCCTCGCTGCATCCCCCCGGGAGCAAACAGCTCCTTGCAAAGCTGGGCCGGGAAAAGTTTTGCGCGTGGCTCAAGAATTCGAAATCCATTCAGTACACCGACACCACCTTCCGCGATGCGCATCAGTCTTTGCTTGCGACGCGAGTGCGCACGTATGATCTGATGGCTGTTGCTGAAAGTTTTGCGCGTACTCATCCAGAGATTTTTTCGATGGAGGTATGGGGCGGCGCGACGTTCGATGTCTCATTGCGTTTTCTGCATGAATGTCCGTGGCGGCGTTTAGCGCAGATTCGTGAGGCAGTTCCCAATATTCTTCTGCAGATGCTGCTGCGCGGTGCAAATGCGGTGGGATATTCCGCATATTCGGACAACCTCGTTGCCTCGTTTATCGAAGAGTCCTGGAAGTGCGGTGTTGATATATTCCGCATATTTGATTCGCTCAATTGGCTAGAAGGGATGCGTGAAAGTATTCGCGCGGTGCGGGAACGGACGGAAGGCCTGGCCGAAGTGTGTATCTGCTATTCTGGCGATATCCTCGATCCCAAGAGACAAAAGTATTCGCTTGCGTATTACCTTGACCTTGCTCGCCAAATTGAAGACGCGGGCGCGCATATCTTAGCCATCAAAGATATGGCGGGTCTGTTGAAGCCATACGCCGCTGAAAAGCTAATTTCTGAACTTCGCAAGGCGATTAACCTGCCGATTCATCTGCATACCCATGATACCTCCTCCATACAGGCCGCCACGTATCTTAAAGCGGTCGAAGCGGGTGTGAATGTAATTGATGTGGCGCTTGGCTCAATGTCAGGGCTGACCTCTCAGCCCAATTTCGAATCGATTGCCTGCATGCTGAAAGGACATGAGCGGGAATTACCTCTTGATATTCCTTCGCTCAGTTCCTATTCGAATTATTGGGAAGCGGTGCGCGAGGTGTATTATCCCTTTGAAAGCGAGTTGAAAGCCGGAAGCGCAGAAGTGTATCGCCATGAAATTCCTGGTGGGCAGTACTCTAATTTACGGCCTCAAGCGCGCGCACTCGGGCTGGAGTCGAAGTTTGAGGTCATGAAGGAAAACTATGTGGTCGTGAACGAGCTCCTCGGTGACGTCGTTAAGGTTACTCCTTCGTCAAAAATGGTAGGGGATTTGGCGCTATACATGACGTCAAATGACTTAACTTCCGAGGACTTGCTTTCTGGTCGTAGCGACATCTCTTTTCCTGAGTCAGTGCGCGGATACTTCCGGGGTGATTTGGGGCAGCCATACGGCGGATTCCCCGAAAAGTTGCAGGCCATCATCCTAAAGGGAGAGAAGCCTCTTACGGGACGGCCAAATGAGAGTCTTCCCGCCCTCGATATAAAGAAAGACTTTGAGAAGTTTTTGAGCGAGTTCTCCGAGGAGTGTGATTTTCGGGACTACCTTAGCTTCAAGATGTATCCAAAAGTTTTCAGGGAATATTTTGAACACCGCAAAACTTTCGGCAGTGTCGAAAAGATTCCCACCGCTGCCTTCTTCTTCGGCTTGCGGCCGAACGAGGAAATCCTCGTCGATATTGCCGAGGGTAAAACCCTCATAATCAAGATGCAGCACATCGGCGAAATCGATGAGGCAGGCCAACGGCCTGTGTTCTTCAAGTTGAACGGACAGTCGCGAACCATTGATGTGCGAGATAAGACCTATATTTCGACCAAGCGTACCAACAAGAAAGTCTCTGGCCCGCAGGACGTCGGGTCCCCGCTGCAAGGAAAAGTATCGAAGGTATTGGTGCGCGAAGGGGCGGCGGTCAAAGAAGGGGCAGCGCTGTTTTTGATTGAGGCCATGAAAATGGAGACGACGGTCAACGCTCCGCGCTCCGCCACTGTTTCCAAAGTCATACTCGGTGAAGGCACTTTGGTAGAGCAGGATGATGTCGTGCTTGAATTGCAGTAGGCCGGCGCCACTTTCTAAGGTATTGAAAATACTGAGTATGCGTTGTCGGGCTCCATAACGTGCCCATTTCTGTTAGCTTAAGCAGGTAAATCAACACAAAGAGATAGAAATAATGATACCAGCACACCAAGCGCTTCAGCGACTGAAGGAAGGAAACTTGCGTTTCGCCTCCGGTTCGCAAAGTCGTGACACCAGCCTCAGTCACGCTCGCCGCGTCGAACTTTCGAAGGGGCAATCGCCGTTCGCCATTATTCTTGGCTGCTCGGACTCTCGCGTTCCGGCCGAACTTGTTTTTGATCAGGGTTTCGGTGACCTATTCGTTATTAGAGTTGCCGGAAACATCGTCGCACCTTCGCAAGTAGGTAGTGTCGAGTTTTCAGCGGAACAGCACGGCGCCAGGTTGGTGGTGGTGCTGGGACACTCTCAATGCGGCGCGATACTGGCCACGGTGGATCAGCTGCAAAAACCGACCGCAATTCAGTCACGCAATTTAAAGTCTATCGTGGATCGTGTGCGCCCCTCGGTGGAAACGTTGCTGCAAACAAACCTCAAGGATGACCGCGAGGCGCTTATTCGCCATGCTGTTCGGGCCAACGTCACGGCATCGGTAAATCATTTGCGGCACGGCTCTGAAGTTCTGGAGAATTTGATTCAGAACGACGGTCTTATGATCGTGGGTGCAGAATATTCGCTGGAAACTGGGTTAGTCGATTTTTTTGACGTAGCGGGAAGTGCCACCAACTTTAGCCGGGCCGCAAACTCCGACTAAAAGGCATTTCTCGCCATTCCCGCAGTTCTTCAAACTTTCACTTGGTTCAGCCTACGCTGGCAGGGTACACTTCCTCGGATGTATACGGACGATGGGGAATCGTGTGATGAGCCTTATGAAATGGACAGGGCAGGCCAGTCGGCGTCTAGCGGTTATACTCTTTGCCGGGATTGTCCCTCTGTGCGCAGTCGCTGGTGCCCGTGCGGAGACGCAGCCGATCGCAGCGCTCACAGAACTGACGGGGAACTTCTCGCGCTTTGGTGAAGATTGTCGACGCGGCTACGAGATCGCACTGGCTGCTTCAACCGATGCGCCGAAGGTGCTGTTTGGAGATCACCAAAGCGACCCCAAGGTTGGACTCTCCGAGTTTCATCGACTTGTCGATGTCGAACGGGCAAACCTTGTGGTGTCTTCCCGCAGTCCGGTAGTACTTGCCCTTAATCCGCTCTCGGTAAAGCAAGGCATCCCCCTGATCGGAGTTATCAGTCACCCTCGCTTTGTGAAAGAAAATGCAAACGCAGTGCGTATCTTTCCATCGTCTGTTGATGAGGCTTCGGCTCTGGCCGCCTACGCGATGGCGCAGGGAGATCGCAAGATTGCAACTATTTCGCTTGAGGACGAGTTCTTTCTTGGCCTGCGCGATGAGTTTGAGGTGCGAGTTGGGAAGGACAAGATTGTATTCTCTGAAACGGTTGCTCCCACCGAACAGGACTTTGCTTCTCTTCTCCTGCGTGTCAAAGCAAAATCTCCCGATGCCATATTTGCGAACGTCGGTCCGGCGCAGATGACACAACTCGTGCAGAAAATTCGGCAAGCTGGCTTGAACGTGCGGCTCTATTCGAATTTTGTCGCAGGAACCGAGGACACCCGCAAAGCGCTGGGCTCAGGTGCAGAGGGGATTGTCTTCGCGGAGGTGGTTTTCGAGAAACCGGGCTACCTTAAGGCTGTCGCGGCGGTGTCCAAGAACTCATTTCTCTCGCCACTTGGCTATAGCTGCTACGTTGCGATGAATTACGCCCTGCAGCTTGAGCAAGTAGCGCAGTCACGGCAAATTTCGTTAGGCGATTCGATCGCTATGGTGCGCGAAGTTCCGACCTTTGACGGGCCTATCTCGATCGTGGATCGCGAGGCCAAATTTGAAGTAGTCGCCAAGACTATTCGCAACGGCGCGGTAGAGAGAGCCTTGGGCTCAGGGCAGTGAAAGCCGCAACAATTGCACGGATAAGGTCGTGGGGATTGATGCCGGGAGCGGCTTCAAGGCTTGCATTCTTGCGGTATGCCTAAAGTTTGGACTCATCGTGAGTAGAGAGTGCACCTGCTCGGCGGTCAAAGAAGGCTGCGCTTCAACGATATGAGATTCCCGAACTACGTAGGGCGCGGCTGATTCGATTAGGCGCTGTTCCTTTTCCTCTTCAATCTTAAGCAGGTCAAAGTATTCGCGCAGCTCTTTAAAGTGATCTGGAGTGGGAATGGCAATTAGGATGTTGCCGGTTGCTTTCAGAATTCTCGCAAATTCTTGAAAGTTGCGCGGAGAGAACAGCACGGTTATGGCCGAGACACTGCGTGTGGCGATAGGAATAGAATGAAACACATCCGCTAGGAAGAATGTGCAACCAGGGTGGCTCTTCGCTGCTAAACGTACGGCTTCCTTGGAGGCATCAAAGCCAAAATAGGCTTGGTTCAAATTTCCTGCTGCAGCTTGCTGAGCGGCAAACGTGCCGAGATAGTAGCCCTCACCGCACCCGACATCGAGGATGGTGCTGAGCGAATCTGAGTCCTTCGCCAATGCTGCTTCAAGCATTTTAAAAAGCGCAGATTGCAAGAACGCGAAGTGGCCTGCACCAAGAACTTCGCGGCGCGCATGTAACATCTCTCGGTGATCCCCTTCAGGTCGACTCACTCCTTTCTTCGAAACGAGCAAGTTCACGTAGCCCTCTTTGGCAATATCGAAGGTATGGCGCTGCGGGCATTCGAAGGTTTTGGTATGCCGTGAGAGGGGGGAAGTGCAAACTGGGCAAATCAGCATTTTGAATCGGCAACGGTTAAACAACAGACAGAATCAACGTGAAGGTCACGTACTGTCCAGGCATTGTCAAGCTCAGATGCCAGGCTTCTGCCCTTACCGTTGTGTTGCAATCGTACCTTACTCCAGTGGGAAAGGCCTATGTGGGATTCCTGATTGGGGGATTCTCACTTCGCTTCCTAAGCCCGTGCTTGGGAGATTAGGGAGGCGTCTGGGATAACTTGTTGTTATTTTCTGATGTCAGGTGTACGCAATATGCTACGGGACAATTTCGTGCCGCGCAGAGGGTATGTATATGAAGCTTCGTAGGTTAGGAATGCAATGTGGACTTTGCTTAGCCTTTATACTGAGTGGTTGTGCAACGCATTCGCAGTTGACTGCGCACCTGCCCCAAACTTTTCTTGAGGGTGTTGATCTCAAGAACAAAGAAGATCGTCTGCCTTACGAGCATTCCTGGATCAAGCCGAAAGTTGATTGGGCCAAGTATAAAGGTGTGTATGTAGCGCCCGTGCGCACTGACCTGCTTTCCTCGGATGATTGGAAATTAAGTTACAGTGCAGTTGTCGCCTCCGCTGATGATTTCAAAAAGGAAGCGGCAATATTAGCAACGTATTTTCATGAGCAGATCATTGAGGCATTGAAGAATGAGAAAGGTGCAGGTCTTTCCAAGGTAGAGTCGCAGGCGGGGCCCGGCATCCTTAAGTTGGAGATAGCCTTCACCGGTCTCGAATTCTCTCATCCTGTCACGCAAGCTGGGTCGTTGCTCGTTCCCGTGCCGGCTTCGGGATTGGCTATGAGCACGATGGCAAATCCTTACGTGATGTTTGCGGCTCGCATAACTGACTCCCAGACTGGAGAGTTACTTGCGACGGCCGCCGATCGGCGCTACTCGCCGCGGCGCTTGGTAAATTTCAATAAGCTTACGGCAACCAGTCCGAATCGTGAAGTGTGCGCGCTGCTTGCAGAGGAGTTCGCAGAGGCTTTTTCAAGCGATAGTTTGACAAAGGTTGAAGCCACTCGCTGGAAGCTCATTCCTTGGTAGCGCTACCTTTGCAGCCAGTAAGTCGGGAGAACTAGGAAGTGAGGAACACCAAACCATGAGAGAGCTTCTCATCGTCGGAGTCGGGGGATTTGTGGGGTCGATTTTGCGCTTTAAAGTCGGCTCGACGATCTTTCATGCTTTGCCTGGTACTCGGTTTCCCTGGGGTACTCTTACCGTGAACATTTGTGGCTGTATGCTGGTGGGCATAATCGCTTCGCTGCTCGAGCGCTTGAGCTCGCATAATGCGGATCTGCGACTTCTGCTGATTACGGGATTCTTGGGAGGATTTACGACGTTCTCTGCCTTTGGGCTTGAGACCATGCAGCTCCTTCGCATTGGAGAGTTTTCGCTGGCGGCGGCCAATATACTTGCTAGCGTGCTTCTCGGGCTTACCGCTGTCTGGCTGGGTCTTTGGTTGGGCCATCATGTCGGATGAGGTTGATGCCTTCGTCGCCGAGTTCCATAGGAATACCAATTGTTAAGCGACATCAGCGCAGATACTAAAGTCGTCTTGGGCTCAGTTGCGGCACTGATAGCCGTCGCTGCTTACATCCCGTACTTTCGTGATATTTTTCTCGGTAAGACCAAGCCGCATGCCTTTTCCTGGCTCATCTGGGCGTTACTTTGCGGAATCGGGTTTGCCGGGCAGCTTGCCGACCAGGGCGGGGCCGGATCATGGATTACGGGACTCACCTCGGTTGCCTGTTTTGCGGTGTTCGTGCTGGCCCTCTTTCGAGGGGAGAGAGATGTTACTCGTGGCGATTGGTGCTGCTTGTTCTTTTCGTTGGCGGCCATTCCATTGTGGATCCTAACGGAGTCTCCGCTATGGTCGATGATTCTCATAACTATTATCGATACGGTTGGATTTATCCCAACCTTCAGGAAGTCATATTACAAGCCGGAGCAGGAGACTGCGGTCACCTATACGCTGAGTTCTGTAAAATTTCTCCTCGCTATAGTAGCGCTTAACAACTATTCGATTGTCACCGTGCTCTATCCTGCTTCCTTAGTTCTAATTAATGGCGCATTCGTTGTAATGGTTTATGTGAGACGCGCGATGCTTTGTCGTTCCTCGGCGAACAGTTCATAGGCTGCAAATGAGTTCTATGTCATGTAGATCGGGATGCGGTGCGTGTTGTGTCGCACCATCTATATCGTCGGCTTTGCCCGGCATGCCGAACGGCAAGCCGGCAGGCGTACCTTGCGTCAACCTCGATCCGCACTCTTTCCGATGTGGGGTGTGGGGAACGCCGCAGTATCCTGCAGTTTGCGCCAATTTCAAGCCGAGCCTTGAGAACTGTGGCACCTCGCGTACTTCGGCGTTGCGAATTTTGCATGAGTTAGAGACTGCAACGCGACCCTCGTAGGGCGTGTTTTCATTCTTCGCCATTCGCGATAGACTAAGCAACGCAGGTGTTTTTAATTGGAGGCTCTATATGAAATCTTTTTCTACCAGCATTGATATGCCCAACAAAACTTGCACCGCAATGGTGAAGCTTCTCAATCAACACCTTGCAAATTTGTTCGACCTCTATAGCCAGGTGAAGCAGTCTCACTGGAATGTGAAGGGGCCACAATTTTATCAGCTTCATAAGCTCTACGATGAGCTGGCCTCTGAGATATTTGAGTATGTCGATGAGATAGCTGAACGCGCAACTGCTCTAGGTGGAGTGGCATTGGGGACCGTGCGTATGGCCGCTGCCGAATCTGAGCTTCCAGAAATTGCAGCAACTTTGGATGGGAAGAAATCCATAGAAGTTTTAGTCAAACGATACGCCGCTGTCGCTGCTGGGATACGCGAGGCAATCAACACTGCGGATGAGGCCGGAGACAAAGATACAGCGGATCTATTTACCGGAATTTCTAGAACTCTCGACAAATCGCTGTGGTTCCTGGAAGCGCATTTGCAGGGGCGCGCGTAATTTCCTGAGCGCTATTTTGCTCCACCGTTTTCCTCCCCCTCGCGAGGGGATGACGGTTTGCCTGCTTTGGAAGCTGCCAGTGCTGCAAGTACCTGCGTTACGTTTCGGTCGTTGCGGGCTGACATAGAAAGTAGGAAGCCGAGGGTGACTTCAGTCGAGATGTCCGTGTAGGTGAACACCTTCGGAAATAGAAATTTTTCATCTTCCGCTTTGCGACTATTCTGATACTCCTGTTCCCTGTGATAGGCGGCTTCGAGCTGGCGAATTCGCTGCGCGTGGCTCGGGCTCGTCTCCAACATTTCGCGAACATTTTTAGGATTACCGAAGAGCTGGAAATGCTCTTCTGCAATCTCGACCTGAATCAGGTCGCGAGAAATCTTTGGAATAACTTCACAAATCCAGATCGAGCGGTGTTCGCCCTCATGAAAAAGGGGTACTTTATCGAAGGCGCGAAACGCCGCTTGATCGTCTGCAGACAGTGGACCATTCGCTTCATAGGCCTGCCGAATACGCTGTCGCAGCGAATGTTCAACCTGCCGTTTAGAAAGCCCATCTTTGAAGAGCGCGGAAGAACCGTCTCGGAAAATTTTATTCAGCTCGCGTAAGTACACCGCTTGAAGTTGCTCAGGAGAGCGGCCTCGCGCGTGCGTCCCTAATAAGCGTTGACGAATTCTGCCGCCCATCGTCTGCGCGGCGATACCAAGATTTAGGGAAGGAAATGGTTGCTGCTCCGTGCAGCTGCCGGCTGCCTGCAAAAATACCCGCAGGGCCTCCGGATTGTTGATCGTGACGGGAAGATTCGGTTTCTTTTTGGTGAGAATATGCGTGAGCTGCCAGCGTTCGGGCAGTCCCTCCGCTGGAGAAACCTTCTCGAAGATGTGCGTGTTTGTCGAGGGTGAGGAGAGATCGCGTCCCGCCTCAAAGTGCACGCGGTTTTTCCAGCGGCGAATCGGCGCCCCAAGATCCTTGGGGATATTGATCACCCCGCGCAAAAGATTAGCGAGCCCCAGTAAAGCCAAACTGCCTGTGCCGATCGTGATCCATGTTATGGGTTCATCGGCTCTGAGGGAGGTTAGCTTGGATACTGGAGTGGAGGGAGTTAAAGCCTCGACGAGTGATGGAGCCCGGCTTGGCGGCTGAGGCTGGGGTGCCGGTGCGTCGACAGAAGATCCAAGGGGTTCGCCTGGGGCGGGGTTCGGTTTCTCCTGAGTCGACTCCAAGGGAGCTGGCTTTGGCGCGCTTAGTTCTTGTAAGGGACTGTTGCTAGGATCTTGCGGAAAGGGCATGCGCGAAACGTCGGCCACCCCGGTGGAGAGATCGTCGCCCGCGGGGCTTGAGCTCTGGCTACCAGGCACATAAGCCACGGCGACTGCCGCTGCGCCAAGGGTGAGAAGCTTACGCCCTATTCCAAAACGGCCTGTTTCGTGGCGTTCCGGGGACTGGGATATTTCCACCGTATTTTCAACCTCTTACGACGGATAGTTAGAATTCTGTGAGCATTTTGCTGTAATCGACGTGCAGAGTCAAACACAGTTGGAATAATTGCTGTAGAGAGGACGGATATTTGAGAATTCTACGATCGATTCAAGCGCGGAATGAGTTCTTCTTTGGAGTAGAGAATCGAAGCGACAAAGCCCTTCGCATTGCGAAGTTCTGCCGCATTCATGTCGCCAAGAGGCATCCCCTCACTGTCGCTCACGAACCCTCCGCGCGCCTCAATCAGTGGGATCGCCATAGCGATATCCCAAGCCTTGCTGTGGCTGTGATCGCACACGATCGCGTCGGCAGTTCCGTCAAGAATGTCTATGATGGAGGCTCCCGCGCCGCCACACTCGACAAGCTGGACTTGTTCACCGAGTGCTGCGGCAATCCGAGCGTACCTTGAATCCAAAGCCGCATCCGGCGCAACTTTTCGCACACAGCCTTTGAAAACACCGTCGCGCTTTAGTTCCGGAGGGCGGTGGAGCTTCCCTTGCCGTTCATAGATAAGTTCCCCCTCTTCATCGACGTACCAAAGAGTCTGAGTCGTCGGTCGATAAATGAAACCACTGACGGGGAGATATTCTTCCTTGACGCGGGCGAGCAATGCGCCTTGGATCGCTACGCCATCATAGAAGCCATCGATGAACTCTTGCGTCCCGTCCAAAGGATCGAACTGCCATAGAAGGTTCTCGCGACGCCTCATTGCGAGTTCGGCGGGGAAGTCTTCCTCGGAGTACGAACCAGGCAACGACTCTCGAATCGTCTTGAGGATAAACGCGCTGATTCTTCGATCGATCTCAGTCACCGGCTCGTGGAGTCCGAGCGACTCCTTTTGTTCCTCAACTGCCTTCCCAAAATTCGGAATAAGAATATCCGCTGCCGCTGATTTGACCAGAGCCAGCATCTCTTCCATGAGGCTTGCGGCGACATGGCTATTCACCAGACCCGCACTTAGTGCCAGCGCCCGAGTGCTCGATTTTTTCTGCATGTTTAAAAGCTCCGAGAAAAAATGGCGAATGATAAACTTAGAATATCGAAGACGATATGATAGACAATCACCGGCAAAACCAGCTCGCCGATTGCCACGTACGCCATCCCTAACCCAAGTCCCAGCCCAAAAAGAGCAAAGCTCATGGCAGGGCCCCACGTGGGCAGGTGAGCAAGTCCGAAGAGCAGCGCGCTTACGAATATAGCGACCGCATCTCGCACACGCGGGTTCGCGATAGCATCCCAGCGTCGTAGTACGCTAATCAGCAGGCCGCGGTAAATAAATTCCTCGGTAACTGCGGCCCAAGTGGCCGTGCCAATGATGAAACTGAGAATCGTAAGCAGCGAGAATGTCATGGCGTGCCCATCAGGCTTCGTTGGCGGAGAGATCTGAAAGAGCGCCTGCGGAGAATACAGAAGCATGAAAAGGGTAGGGATGCAGCCAAGCGCGAAAGCGATATGCGTAAGTCGCAACGAAGATTTCCAGGCGCGCACGCTCAAAAAGGGAATCCCGTTCCGCGAGCGGTACAGCATGGCTAAGCAGGCTGATACTCCGACTAAGAGAGTGCTGTAATCGATCCCGGAGTCTCGACTGCCCTGGTAAAAGGCAAGCAGGGGTAACGCTGAGATTAGAATAGCGACTGCCACCCCCAGCGTGCTGATATGAGCAGCCGGTGCCTGACGACTTTGTTCGGCGAGAGCTTGGAAGAGGGAGCGGAATTTCTCGATGCCCAGAAAGTTCCGGACAAGAGCCGGTCCGCTCATCGCTGTGCCTTGCTCAGCTGTGCGCGGGCCAGCGTTTCAAGATTGGTATCTCCAAAGCGCTGCGCGTCCAGTTCTGGAAAGCGTTCATGGAGCAGCTGTTTGAAGGTCATGCCACCCTCGGCGAGCAGCATAGTCTGATGCCAGTAGTCCTTGACGTCGTGAAGGTACTCGTCGATGTCGAAGGCGCGCGAGCCTGCATCGTAAATCGTGCAGCGCTCAAGCGGGAAAGAGGGGTACTCGTACTGTGACTCAATGAATTCGGGCGCCAGCACTGACTCTGTTCGTAGGAGATCCGTGCCGTCGATTTTGATCTTCATCGCAGTGGCGTCGGTCGCCATCTGGAAGATGCCCTCTATGTATATGACACTCGAACCTTGGTAGTCCGGGAAATGCAGTCGATACTCGCGATCAATTTCATCGATAATGGCATGACTGCACGGGCTGCCTATCGTGAAGAAGGTCAAGCTGCAAATCTCCGAGCCGCTGGCTTTCGCCGTATGTCCGATTTGCTGTAACGCGTAGCGCAAGCTGGTGCCGGTAGCAACCACATCGCCGAAAACTACATTGTCGATTTTTCGCAGATGCAATTTGCTGTAGGCCGTCTCCGTGATAATCCAGTCGGCAGGGTTCGTGCTCGATCGAGCACGCTGAGCGCTGACGAATGCGGAGGCGTGGTCGTTCCAACTAAAGGCGTCGCTGAGAGCCTCGCGCAGACCAAAATTCAACCCGCCGCGCAAGATATGGAGCACGGTGGTATCCGCTTCCTTTAGATCTAGGGCCTGCGCCTTCTTTAACGCTTGTAGAGTCTTGGCGCATGCAGCAGTCAGGGAGCGTGTGTACTGCGTGCCGGTGATGAAGGGATCGTTGCAGATGGCCCGCGTCTCAGGAGTGCTGGCAATGAAAACTCTAGATTTTCCAGGTTCCCGCGAGAGTTCATACAGGGAGCAGGAGTGCTCTTTCGAAAGCACTTGTAACATCGATTCCATGCGGGCATTACTTCTATAGGTTTGGCTGAGTTGGAGTACCAACTCAGCCAAACGAAATTATCGAGCGAAACGCTTAGCGACGTCGTCCCAGTTGATGACATTCGCAAAAGCTTCCAAGTATGAAGCGCGGTTATTCTGATATTTCAGATAGTATGCGTGCTCCCAAACGTCGCAAACGAGAAGCGGGGTCACGACCCATTGCGAAAGATCTTGGTGCTTCTCAGCGGTGAGTATTTCGAGCGCCTTCGTCATGGTGTTTTGCACCAGCAAAACCCAGCCAGAGCCTTCGACTGCGGCACCTGCCGCTTTGAAGTGCTTCATGAACACATCGAAGCTTCCGAACTTCGCGGCGATAGCGTCGTGCAGAGCGCCCGTTGGCTTTCCGCCGCCTTGCGGCTTCATGTTTTCCCAAAAGATGCAGTGAAGGAAATGACCGGCACCGTGAAACGCCGCTTCACGTTCCCAGTGTTTCACGAGAGAGTAATCGCCCTTCTCGCGAGCTTCCGCTAATTTGGTTTCGGCGTTGTTCAGGCCGTTGACGTAGGCAAGATGATGCTTGTCGTGATGCAGCTTCATCGTTGCTTCATCGATGTGTGGCTCGAGAGCGTTATAGGCGTAGGGAAGAGGGGGTAATTCATGTGCCATGGCGCTTTTCTCCAGAATTTATGTGTGTCGGGCGCGAGTTTACTGAGCATGTCTAGGCATGTCAAAGGAAGGATGCTGCCCGGAAGCGCCCTGAAACGCTGTTTGTGTTCGGAGCCTAAGCCCCGTAACACTATTGTTATTGTGAGTCAGTAAAGGCGGATATTAGAATCACTCTGCATATGAAAAATTCCAGCACGTTTTTTGAACAGGTCGCCTTTGCCTTCTCACTTCTTTGCCTTGGAACTTTGGTCGCGGGCACGAAGGCCTGTCAGGAAGACTACTCTCTGGGTACTCAGATTTCTATTACGCCTTCTGCGACTGCTACCGGAACTGCGACTGCAACCGGCACCGCAGGTCCTTCAGTGAGTGCGTCTGCGAGTCCCTCCGCCACTGCAACGGCCACAGCTACCCCCGACTCTCTAGAAGATGGAGCATTCTCCTTCTTGCGCTCTCTGCCTGCGCTAGGCGATTCGGCCACGCCCGCACCTAAGGCCGTGTCAGGAGGGGCGGCAAGCTCTGGCGCGGGTGGCGGAGATGTTGGCAATTGGCTCGGAAATGCGTTCAAAAAAGACGGCGCAGCCGCTCAAGCGAGCGCCTCGGCAATTGATTCTGACAAGGATGGTTTCAGCGATCAGTACGAGATTGAATTTGGTTCAGATCCCTACGAGCGATCACAGACACCACCGAACCCAACCACGCGTATTTCAGATCGCATGCGGGGCGTTGACACGGACATGGACGGGGTGAGTGATGCTGATGAGGTGCGCCTCGGGTTGGATGGCAAGTCACGCGACACTGATCGCGACAGCTGTCCCGATGGCGCTGAAATTCTTTCAGGGTCTGATCCGCGCGATGCCTCCAGTCGTCCGAGCGATGACGCTGATGGAGATTGCTTGAGCGCATCATACGAGGCCTCCGTCGGCACGATTCCCTCTCTCGCTGATAGTGATGAGGATGGGCTGCGCGATGATTTTGAGTTAGCCGTCGGTGCTTCGCCGCTCAATGCAGACTCGGATGGTGACGGAATATTGGACGGAAAAGAGTTCTCTCTTGGAAGCGATCCGACTCGCAGCGATCCACACGAATAGTTTTGTCATGCAGGCCCAGGCTTTTCCCTTCGTTGCCTTTCTTT
>JAFLCA010000044.1 GCA_017302875.1 Deltaproteobacteria bacterium | reverse complement strand
GCTTGTCCCGCATTTTGAGAAGATGCTCTACGACAATGCTTTGCTTGCGACAACCTATCTAGAAGCGGCGCAGGTATTACAAGATCCGCTTTATCGCGGAGTAGCTCGTGGGACCCTGGAGTACCTGCTGCGAGATATGCGATCTCCTGAGGGTGCTTTCTATACCGCAGAAGACGCCGGCGAGGTGGGAAAAGAGGGGGAGTTCTACGTATGGACAGAAGCCGAGCTCGCCAAGCTGCTGCCGAGCGATCAGTTTGCGGCGCTTAAGGCTGCGTATCCTGTTTCAGGCGAAGGAAATTTTGAGCAGGGACAGAATATCTTGACGCTGAATTCTGGTATCGAATGGCAGCGTCGCGACAGCGGGTTAGTGCAGCAAGCCCTCCAAACCATTTTTGAGGCCCGTACAAAACGAACGCGTCCACATCTTGATGATAAAGTTTTATCGGGTTGGAATGGTCTGGCGATAACAGCGCTATGCAAAGGCTTTCAAGTGTTACGCGACTCGCGCTATCTCGCTGCGGCGCAAGAATGTGCGCATTTTATCCGTCGTGCGATGACTACCCCGGATGAACTGTTGCGAAGATATCGCGCTGGCGAAGCGAAATTTTCTGCCGGACTTGAGGAGTATGCCTACGTAATTGAGGGACTACTCAACCTGTATGCCTGCGATTTCGATGAGCGCTGGCTGCTATGGGCGAAAGAGCTGCAGAGCTGGCAAGATCGCAAGTTGTGGGATGTCGAACGTGGCGGATATTTCTTTTCCGACTCGCCGGAACTACTCCAACGCCGCAAAGAGTATATCGATGGAGCTACGCCGTCGGGAAACTCTGTCGCCGCCTTGAACTGCCTGCGTCTATACGCCTTTTTCGGGGAACTGGAATACTTGCGGCGCGCAGAGTTTATTTTGAAGGCGGCTTCAGGCGGATTGGCGCGATATCCCACGGCATTTCCAAAAGCCTTGCAGGCTCTTGATACCATGCTTGCCGGTCCGCGCGAGATTGCGATCGTGCGTGGCTCGAAAGACCAGCTTGGTAAGCAGCTTTGTGATTTTTTGTTTGAGAGCTTCCTTCCGCATGCGGTATGGATGCTTGTTGACGCAGAGAGCGCTTCAGCTAGTGCGCTGCCGTTGCTTCGCGACCGAGTTTCGCTGCAGGGACGGACAACGGTCTATGTGTGTCAGAAACAGACTTGTGGACTGCCACTTACAGATTTCGATGAAGTTCAGGCAGCAATTACCAGGGGGGAACCCGCATGAGAAACATCAATGAGACTCACGATCCGGCGCTAAAGAGCTGGGTAGCGTCGGCACAGGGGAGCGACTTTCCCATTCAGAACCTGCCCTATGCAGTTTTCCAACGCCCCGCGACTTCGAGTGAAGCGCATATTGGAGTGGCGATCGGTGATCGGATTCTCGATTTGCATGCTGCCGTTCATCATGGATTGTTGTCTGAGCAAAGCCCGGCTCTTCGCGCTGCCCTTCAGCTTTCCACGCTCAATGGGCTCATGTCACTCGGGAGCACGCAGTGGTCGAAACTCCGCAGAGCACTTAGTGATTTACTGCGGGAGGGCAGCGCCCTTGGCTCGAATTTAGAACTGCAATCGCAGATCCTTCTGCCCATGCTTGATGCGACTTTCTTGATGCCTGCGGACGTTCGGAATTACACTGACTTTTACGCATCGGTTCATCACGCAACTCGAGTGGGAAGTCTTTTCCGCCCCGACAATCCTTTGTTTCCGAATTATAAGTATGTTCCGATTGCCTACCATGGTCGCGCCTCTTCGGTGGTAGTGAGTGGACGACAGGTACTGCGTCCGCACGGACAGTGTAAATCGAACGAGAACGATCCACCCGAATATCGGCCAAGCAAATCGATAGACTTTGAGTTGGAGCTCGGGACTTTCATCGGCATGGGTAATGCGCTCGGCACTACGATTTCCATTGATCGGGCTGAGGAACATCTGTTTGGGTTTTGCCTCCTCAACGACTGGTCGGCGCGGGACATTCAGAAATGGGAGTACCAACCGCTGGGGCCGTTTCTTGCAAAGAATTTTTTGACGAGTATCTCTCCCTGGGTTGTTACGAACGAAGCCTTAGCGCCGTTTCGATGTGCTCCGGCGCAGCGGGACTCGCAGGATCCGCCGCTTTTGCCCTACCTTTCAGGGGCGCAGGATCAATCAACAGGAGCCTTCGACGTGACTCTCGAGGTGACTATCTCCAGCGCAAAAATGCGAGAGAAGCAGCTTCCTCCTCAGAGAATTGTTGAGTCAAATTCCAAATACTTATATTGGACGCCTGCTCAATGCATCACGCATCACGCCAGTAACGGCTGTAATTTGTTGCCTGGCGATCTTTTGGGCAGCGGCACTATCTCCGGTCCGCACCCTGGCGCGCGCGGCTGTTTGCTGGAATTAACTGAAGGCGGCAAAGTGCCGTTGCAGTTGCCAAGCGGGGAGACCCGTAAGTTTCTTGAAGATGGTGATGAGATTTGCCTGGCTGCGAGAGCTGTACGCCAGGGTGCGGTGTCAATCGGCTTTGGTCAGGTGCTAGGAGAAGTGGTACCCGCAAGTCGTTAGGAGAAAAGCGACTGGGTGCTCGTCGGCTGGTAGCCCGCGAAGACCGAAGCCGCGTTGAAGCCCATCGCTTCAACCACTCTGAAATACACCTCGCGCGGATCGAGCGTCGCACGTAGCAGCGTCGACTCAGGATTGCTGGGGTCGCCGACAGGAATCGGATTGGTAATATCGCTCAGGGTGGGGAGTTCTCCGAACACCGGCCCGCTTGCTGCATTCAGTCCTCCGCCCAGCAAAAAGTGCATCGAGCCCCAGCCGTGCGGTGTGCCATCAAGCGGACTGACAACGCCCCGTCCGAACTCCGATACAAACTGAATAACCGTCTTATTCCATACGCCATTGGCAGTTAGATACCGCTGTAGCGCGCCGACGCAATGATTAATGCCCTTAAGGTAGCCCGGCAGTACACTGGCTTGATTGAGGTGAGTATCGAAGTTCGGTAATCCAATGAATAGAAGCAACTTTCGGCGCTGCGTGGGATTCAGATAGTAGTATTGAATAATTCGGGCGACGTCCCTAAAGTTTTCGTCGATTCCATAGGGGTAGTTCATTTCATTTCCGGGAAAATAAGAAGGCACGCTAAGCGCTGCGACATTCTGATGAATGAGGTTCCCCGTATCGAGTGCCGCGCGCATCCCGCGTTTATACTCGCGCTTTGTAGTTGCAGTGTTTGCGTCATCGGGCAGTGCAAGAATCTGTTGAATGGCATCCTGCGCGGCGCTTACTTCTGCCGACCCGCCAAGGGACTGACCGTTCGCACGGACGTCGTAGTCATTCACTTCAAAGCGAGAAATCTGATTTAAGAACCGAGTGATCGTTGGTGAGGGGCCGCCTGGATACGGGCGCGCGGGAATGCTTTGTCCTCCCACGCCAAGGACCCAGAACTGATTCCACTGCATCTGGGCTTGCTGCATCAGGCGTGTCTCCCAAAAAAGATCTGAGCTGGGATCGATTTGGGTTTTCCCCACATTCCATGGGTCAGTGGCAGTTACATGATTCAGATCGTGCGCGGGCCCTGCGGAGGCGCCAGAAACAGAGGGTAGTTCCGGAAACCCGATCTTGGAAAGGATCTTTGCCTGCCCTTGGTTCATCAATTCGTAGATGCCGGGCAGTTGATTTTGCGTCATCACTGCATTGGATGCCGCTGACCAATATGGATGGAGTCCCCAGGTCTGCCCGATGTCCAATACTTGGCTGGCGCTCTCAATCAAACCGCTTCCAGCTGAACCGCCGGGAACCGACGCATTGTTCATGACCGGCCCCATGATAACGGGGCGACGACTTTTTAGTGCGGCATGTAGTGTCGCATTCTTCGGAGGCACCATGGTCAGGCCATCAACACCACCGGAGAAGTAAACGCGAATGTAAATATCGACCGGACCATTGAGCGGCGGAGCGGCCTGAGCGAACGCCACCGTAGGACGCAAAAAGGGGAGCAGTGAGGCGCCGGCTGCACTCAGCCCAAGCAGCTTCACGAAGTCCCTTCGCGTTACGATCTTATGGTATTTGCACATAGTCTTACCTGATATTTGTATCGGGCAAATTGCTGAAAATCGTTACTAAAAGCGACGTGCGAGCAATCAGAATGCTGCGGGCCGGGGGATTCGGGCGTGCCGCGTTCCCGGGAAGCGCTGCCGAGGCGCTCCAGCGCGGGCGGGCGCCACTGGGCGGATCGAGAAAGTTCATAACGATGCTACGTTCCTGTGTGCCAAGGGTTACCCCGAATAGATTCTCGAAGTGCGAAAGTAGCTGTGCTGCGGTGGGGTTCGGATTACCGGGAGGCAACAGCTGATCGATCGTGAACCCCTCCTGGGGCACCTTCACATCGGCGTACCACAGGTTCCCTTCTTGATAGTACTTCATGAGATCGAAGGGCATATTGAAGCGCCCGAGAAGGGCTTGCGTCGTCAGCTGGCCTTGTCCGTAGTTGGCCTGTTCTGGAGTGCCATCCGTGTCGCCGCATTCGTTGTAGCCAAAGATAGAAGGTGCTGCCCCGATCACATCATTCATGGATGGCATCGAGATTGAGAGGAGCTGCCCGAATGTCGACCAGTCATAGGTAGCAGGAGAATGGAGCGTCGTAACGGGCAGCTGCAGCGTGCGAATAAGGCGAAGTAAGTGTAACGAACCATTTGAGATGCACCCCCAACGGGCTCGTGACGAGAAACTGGCCGAGGAATTCATCAGCGTCTGGTAGAAATTCTTTATCCTGAAATCATTGCCTCGGAAGTTGCTATCGAGATTCTGCAATAAGTCCTGGTAATCTCCATCCTCACCTTGTATGGGCGGCAAGACGCTAGCGAGTGGGTAGACGGAACGATTGAACAACATTCGCGGCACGTAGGCGAAGCCGCTATGCTTGGAAATACTGTCGATCACATCCGGTGGTGTTAGATCCCCCGTTTTTCGCACCGGCGTTGCTTCGTTCTCGAAGATGGTTTTTGTGCCAACCTGACGAAAGCCCGAGTTCCACTCCAGCCAGCGCCCATCGTCGATGGCAGGATTGAGCATCCAGGGAGTCTGCTGCAACAGCGGCACCTGACTGAGGCGTCCAAACTCGTTGATATTGCCAGCTAAGGCCTCGGCTACCGAGTGTACGTCATTCTCAGAGTAGTTGCGGTGACCGTCATACACATTGAATTGCCCAAGCGAGAAGACCTGCAAAAGTTCGCGCGCAAAATTGCTGTTGTGAAATCCAACATGCCAGTAGTTGTAACCGGGAGATGGAACAATGATCCATGGCTGAATGTTATTCAGATACAGACCCATCTGATAGTCTTGCAGCATGTCAGTCAGCAGAACTTTGAAGCTGCTCGTAATGGGGCGCTCTTGCGGAGTTTGCGCAGCGCGCCCCAATGCATGCATGCGCAATAAATCTATATACGCCTTATAAGTCCACCCGGAAGAACAGCCGCCGCCTATTCCCCCGTTAATATTCACGTCGAAATTGATCGGCATGTGGTGATGAAGATGTAGCGCGATATTCTCACGCAGCGGATCCCCGTTCAAAAGATGTGCGAGCCAATAAGTGCGAGCAGTGTCGGAGCTCCAGCTATGGCTGGAGTTGGGGCCGCAAGGGAATGGGGTTCGCAGCTCGTATGCGCTGGCCAATGCGAAATCATCGACCGATTGCCCGCCGAGTCTGTTCTGGATTTCAGCACGTTCGTTCGTTAGCAGGGGCTCAGTGTCATAATTCAACAAGGCATTGACAAGAGCGGTGCGACCATACTGTATGCCGATGGCATACAGCTGAGGAGTTCCGCATAGCGCATATTTGCAGAGGAGATGACGTACCTCATTCGGAGTGAGCTGCTCACGATAGGGGGTCAGGCTCAGTGCATCGCCCGAGAATTCCCCGCTGGCCGTATTCGGCGTGGCGGTAGGGGTTCGGGTTGGGGTAGCGGTCGCTGTTCTCGTTGGCGTCGCGGTTGCGGTTGCAGTTCTCGTGGCCGTGGCAGTTGGAGTCATGGTCGCCGTAGCAGTTCGCGTCGGAGTTGGACTGGCAGTTGCTGTGCGAGTAGGAGAGGCTGTTGGACTGACCGTGGCAGTTGCTGTCCTCGTAGGTGTGATCGTTGGCGTTGCTGTGCGGGTCGGACTTGCCGTCGGCGTAACTGTAGAAGTTGCCGTGCGGGTAGGAGTGATAGTCGGCGTGGGCGTCCTTGTAGAAGTGGCGGTTCGCGTTGGAGTAGCACTCGCCGTCGGGGACGCAGTGGCAGTACGAGTTGGGGTAGCGGTTGAGGTGCTCGTCGCCGTTGCGGTGCGGGTTGGAGTAGCGCTTGCAGTATTTGTAACGGTGGGAGGTGCCGTTCTGGTTGCAGTGGGAGTAAGTGTGGCGGTGGCAGTAAGCGTGGCCGTTGGGCTCACCGTCGGGGTAAAAGTCGATGTCGGACTGCTGATCGCAGTCGCTGTGGCATTAGGGCTTCGAAGGGCTAGTATCGAGACCTGCACCTCGACAGTGGCGCTTTGGCCCAAGGCGTTCTGCGCCACTACCCGTACTACATCCGTACCTTGATAGCCGTTCTCAGGAACGTATTCCAAATCGAATCCACGTAGTACCGCCCGACCATGCGACGGCTGAGTTGCAATAGAAAGCGTTGGCACAAGTGAGCAAGCTGGAGCGCCACGGGCCACAATCGATATAGTGCTGCGAGCATTTTGGTCTAATTCGAGCTGCGGAGAAGGATTGCTGAATGCTGGAACACAACTATCTTTGAATTTATTGCAGGCGCTTTGGTACGAGCGATTGATACGAGGAGAAGTCCGCTCGGACAGAGTCAGAACTCGGATCGACGCTGAACGTTTGCTCCATGGGGAAGGCTTCACTATCGCAGGGAGTGCTTTCTTGGAGCCCGGCAGAATCGCACAAACGAGCGCTTGCCTTTTCGTGCCGACTTTTACTTTGACGTTCGTGGTGAGTAGTGAGTTTGTCTTGGGAAGATCGAAGACGATTCCCTGCCGCGAAGCAGCTTGCGCGGGTGTGTAGAGAAACACCTGAGTTAGAAGAATGGAGAGTGCAAGAGTGACCCCGACTCGCACGAACAACCTTGCTGTAGGAAAACCTAGGGAATAAAGAGCACCACCAACCGAATGCTTGTCCTGCAAGCAAGACCTATTCCAAAAACCTTTTCTCGGTTTTTCACAAAAGTGAGGGAAAATGCCGTAACCGGGCTATTCCCGGCTAACTAGCTGGAAGTGCATCGGAAGAGCGTCGGGAAAGGCTGCTACGCCACTGCGGAAAGCTATCCAATGCGGCAGGTTACCAAACTGCCTGCCGGAAGCGAGCGCGGCGAATCGGCTTCGGGGATGGCCAGAGGCGTATTCGCAATTTCGGCTTTCATTCCGGAGGTGAGGTCGAGCAGAAGATTTGCGGCGATAGGGCCGCTCAGCTCGGCATGGTGGCACGTGAAAAAGAGCGCGCTCATGTTTGACTCTAGCAATTTGGTGGTTGCTTCGAGCATTGGCACGATGACGTCGTCGAGCTGCCATGTTTTGTTTGCGGCGATGCGACTGAAGCTTGGCGGATCCGAGATAATAAGATCGTATTTTTTATCACGCCGTATTTCACGGTGCACGAAGTCTGCGGCGTCTTCACGAATCAGGCGCAGTGAGCTGGCAGGGATAGCGTTCAACTCAAAATTCGCACTGGCCCAGTCCAATGCCTTCTTCGCAAGATCCACATGTGTCACGTGTGCTCCGGCTTTCAAGCAAACGACGCTGGCCATCCCGGTATATGCGAACAGATTCAGGACGCGCGGAGCGCGGCCCAAGGTTTTAGTGTAGCTCTTCACCAGCTGCTCAACCTGCGGCATATAGGTGGCATGTTCCGGGAAGAAACCGACTTGACCATTGTCTTGCGTTCGCAGCCGAAGTTGAAAGCTGGAACTTCCGAAAGTCCATTCCTCAAAGCGCGGGCCATTGAACTTCCAACCTTTGTCGTGGTTGTAGGAGGCCTGGGCTTTATCCCACAGAGCCTTGGCCTGTCGAGGCTTCCAAAGGCATAGAGTGCTTGGACGCACGAGCGTTTTGTCGCCGAACTGTTCGAGGCGTTGACCGTTGCCGGAATCGAGAAGGGCGTACCCTGGAATCTTCATGGGGGCTCATAATACGCAAGTTGCGGGCATTCTCCAACGCCCAAAGCTAAGTAATTTTGGCCGCTTAGGCGCCACAAGATAGAATTGCTTAACCCTAAAGCTAATCAGTAGTTAGGCCGATCTCTAGAATCGGAAGCTTAAAGTATTCGTGCGCCCCGTGGCCTAAGAACGTTTGACATATCTGCGATTGGTTTTTGCTGTATGAAAGAACTCGCTGTAAGTTCGCACGCCCAGCGCGCGCTCATTAAGTTACTCGTCAAAAACGGCCTGCTCGAACCTAAAGACATAGAACAATTTCCAGACAACGATTCTTGTCCGATTAGCTATTTTGCGCGGCGCGGCCGCTTCAATGAGAGTGAAGCGATCAAAGCGGTCGCAAAAGCGCTCGGTATCCCCATCACCACCGTGGATAAGCACAATCTCGCGCGTATTGTTCATACGTTGGAGCATCCTCTATTCGCGAAATTCGCCGCTTCACGCTGGCGCGAGCTGCGCGCAGTGCCTGTTGATATGGGCGATGCCTACGTGGTCGTCGCCATGGCGAATCCTCTCGATCACGATGCTAAGAGTGCGCTGGAGTTTGATCTCGGTCGCGAGGTTCGTATTTCCATCGCACAGGAAGATCAGATTCAAGCGTTACTCGCTGATAAGATGAATGCTTCGGCGCTCTTCGATCTCGACTCTCTGATGGGAGAGAAAAAGAATGAGGAAGATCAGAAGATCACGGATATTCAGAAGCAGGAATCCAGTATCTTTCAGGGCGACGCATCCTCTGCGCCGATTGTACGCCTGGTCAATAAAATATTCTCGGATGCCGTTCAGCACGGCGCGAGTGATATTCATCTTACGCCGGACAAAGACAAAGTTGCCGTGCGTATCCGCGTTGACGGAATAATCCAGCATCTCTTTGATATTCCTCAACAGGCGCACGCCGCGGTGCTTACCCGCATCAAGCTTCTCTGCGGCATGGACATCGCGGAGCGCCGCAAACCACAAGACGGCAGATTGCGAATTAAGACGGCGCTTGGTGCCAAAGATCTACGAGTCTCTGTTTTGCCGACTGTGCATGGGGAGAACGTCGTTGCTCGTATCCTTTCATCGGACTTAACCCTAAGTTCCTTCTCTTCACTGGGTGTGCCGGCTGATGTTGAGAAACATCTTCTGCGCAACCTGAGCGGATCCTCGAAGGTTATTCTGGTCACCGGGCCGACCGGATCAGGCAAGACCTCCACGCTGTATGCAGGCCTCCTGCATTTGCATGACGGTAAGAATAATATCATCACCATCGAAGACCCCATTGAATACAGAATTCAAGGGGTGAATCAGATTCAGGTAAACCCGAAAATCGGAATGACGTTCGCTGAAACCTTGCGTTCAGTGCTGCGCCAAGATCCTGATGTAGTCATGGTGGGTGAGATTCGAGACAAAGAGACTGCATCTACGGCGATGCAAGTTGCTCAAACGGGGCATCTCGTTTTATCGACGCTGCACACCAATAGCGCGCCGGCTGCAATCACGCGTCTCCGAGATTTAGGCATCCCGTCATATCTGATCGCATCTTCGGTCGGTAGCGTGGTTGCGCAACGACTTGTGCGCCGTCTCTGTGATTGCTGTGTCCCGGCTGAGGGACCTGTGCTCGAGCGCTGCAAGGAATTGGGGCTTCCGACAGATCAGGTTAAGCAAGCCAAAGGCTGCGATCAATGTGCGCACAGTGGATTTAAGGGACGCGTTGGAATTTTCAGCTTCCTCGACTTTAGTGAGCCGATCATTGAAGCGATTCGACAAGACGCCAGTGAAGCCGAGATCGCGCGTCTTGCGCGTGAGAGTGGGTATCGAACGCTCGAAGAGTCGGGGCTCGCATTTGTACAGCAGGGAGTTACCTCGATCGATGAGCTCGAGCGCACCCTGGGTGTTATCGACCTTGAATCAATGAAGCGAAATGGTGCTGCGATCGTTTCACGGGCGCATGTTTCCGGGCCGGTTGAGCCGCAGCGATCAAGTGGTCCGCTCGGCAAGCGAAAAATTTTGCTGGTTGAAGACGAAGAGAATACCAGAACCGTACTCTCCATGCTTTTTCAGCGTGAACACTTTGAAGTTATCGAAGCCACCAACGGAGTGGAGGGGCTTGATTGCGTCTATCAGTACGGTCCCGAACTCATCGTGTGCGATCTTATGATGCCGAAAATGAACGGCCTGGAGATGGTGCAGAAGCTAAAGAATGATTCGCGCACTCGTGAGATTCCCGTGATAGTGCTGACTGCGGCGGACGATGAGAAAAATGAACTTTCTCTCATTGGCGGCGGGGCAGACGATTTTGTAAGCAAAACGACTGATAGCAAGATCATGATGGCCCGAGTGCACCGCCTTCTGGGCCGCGCCGGATAGGTCTTCCAGGAATCGCTTCGGCTTTTTTCAAACAGATTGAAAGCTCCGCAGGGGCTGGTGTATTGTCGTCAGACATTTTGACGGAAGGCCCCCTTGCATGAAGCAATACCTCGATCTTGTTACGGATGTTCTCGAGAACGGACGCCCCGAAAAGGGCTTTATTCGACCGGATCGTACCGGTGTGGGGACCTACTCGGTATTCGGTCGCCAACTGCGTTTTGATTTAAACCAGGGGTTTCCACTTCTGACCACGAAGAAGCTGCACCTGCGCTCGATTATTCATGAACTTTTGTGGTTCCTGAAGGGGGAAACCAATACCCGTTATCTGAAAGAGAATAAGGTCAGCATTTGGGACGAGTGGGCGGACGCCAATGGGGAGCTCGGCCCCATTTATGGCAAACAATGGCGTAGCTGGCAGGGCCCTAGCGGGCAGCCGGTTGATCAAATCAAGAACTTGGTCGAACGCATAAAAAAAGATCCAATGAGCAGGCGCCTATTGGTGATCTCCTTCAATCCCGGAGATTTACCTGAAGTAGCACCTCCGGCGTGCCACACTCTTTTTCAGTTTTATGTATCCGGCGATCGTTTGAGCTTGCAGCTCTATCAGCGTTCAGCCGATTTGATGCTGGGAGTTCCTTTTAATATCGCCAGCTATGCGCTTTTGTTGATGATGGTGGCGCAGGTGACCGGATTAAAGCCGCATGAGTTTGTTCACACCTTCGGCGATGTTCATATTTATTCGAATCATATCGAAGGCGCGCGTGAACAGCTCAAGCGCGAGCCGCGGCCGTTGCCAACCATGACGCTGAATCCGGAAGTAAAAGATATTTTCGGTTTTACTTTCGAGGACTTCAAGCTCTCGAACTACAACCCGTACGAGCACATCAAATTTGCTATCGCAGTTTGAGCATCAGCGTATGACCGTAAAAATTATCGCCATCGTCGCGATGGATGAGAGCCGAGTGATTGGTATCGCGGGAGGGCTTCCCTGGAAGCTTCCCGAGGATATGAAGCGCTTCGCCGCCTTGACGAGCGGGCATACGGTAGTAATGGGTCGCAAGACCTATGAGTCCTTGCCTGAAAAATTTCGCCCTCTCCCCAAGCGTTTAAATGTCGTTTTTACTCGCAAAGTGGAGAGTTTTCCGGTGTGTAGCTCGGTTGAGGCTTGGACCAATCCGGAGGATTTTTTTAAGGCCTGTAGAGGTGCTAGCATAGCGCTGCCCTCAAACCTGGTGTGGGTGATTGGCGGGGCTGAGATATACGCCGCCAGCATGCCATTCTGGGATGAGTTGTACTTGACGCGAGTTTCTAGTAAACATAATGGTGACGCGTACTTCCCGCCGTTTGAGGAGGATTTCGAGCAAGTCGAAGTCGAGCAGCGGGTTGGGTATTCGTTCGAGCGCTTCGTTCGTAAAAATCGTACTGTGCGTCCTTAGCTCAGCTGGATAGAGCATTTGGCTTCGAACCAAAGGGTCGGGGGTTCGAATCCCTCAGGGCGCGTTTGTTACAGAAGTTGCGTTTTTGCCAGTGGTGGTTCGAGAATCTGCGGCTCGCCCTGAGGCGCATTTACGTATCGAAGTGCTTCGTGGCTCGTATGGCTCCCCGTTGATCCTTCCAAGTTTCTAGCCCCGAATCTTTTTACAAAGAATTTTTCCTATGTGCGGAATAGTTGGTTACGTCGGCTTTCAGGAAGCGCTTCCGATTATTATTTCTGGCCTCGAGAAGCTGGAGTATCGCGGATATGACTCCGCTGGAGTAGCCGTTTATGGAAACGGCAAGGTGTCGGTCACCCGTGCCATTGGCAAACTTGGCGAGCTAAAAAAACTTTTGAACGAACGCTCTGCTGAAGCAGGCGGATCCCTAGGGATTGGCCACACCCGCTGGGCCACGCACGGTAAGCCCTCTGAAAACAATGCGCATCCGCACACTGCGGGTCGTGTCAGTTTGATTCACAACGGTATTGTAGAGAATTACGTCGAGCTGCGGGAGGAACTTGAAAAGGAAGGCTCTCAATTCAAATCCGAGACCGATACGGAAATTGCTGCGCATCTAGTTAATAAATATCTAAACAAGGGCTTGGATCCCTTTGATGCGCTTAAGGCGGCCTGCGCGGACATTCGGGGAAGTTATGCCTTCTTGGCGATAGACTCGCAAAATCCGGATAGAATCCTTGTCGCCAAAAACTCTACTCCGATCATCATCGGAATCGGCAAAAATGAAATGTTCGTCGCCAGCGACATTCCGGCGGTGCTTCCCTATACACGCGAAGTGGTGATTCTCGAAGACGGCGATATGGCCGATGTGCGTTGTGACGGAGTGCGCATCGAGAACAATGGCAAGCCTGTGCAGCGAAAGGTACAGACTATCACCTGGGATCCGATTACCGCGCAAAAAGGCGGATATAAGCATTACATGTTGAAGGAAATCCACGAGCAGGCGCAGGCTGTCACCGACACTTTCCGCGGACGCGTGGAACAGGAGGAGGGGGCGATCTCCTTACCTGAGTTAGCCTTTGACGATAAAGAATTGGCCGGTATACAGCGCATTGTGTTTGTTGCGTGTGGGACTGCTTGGCACGCCTGTCTGGTGGCTAAATTTTATATAGAGTCCTTCACGCAAATCCCGTGTGAAGTTGATTATGCCTCTGAGTTCCGCTATCGCCAGGCAGTTTTCGATAAAAATACTTTGGTGATCGCCGTTTCTCAGTCCGGTGAAACCGCTGATACTCTAGCGGCAATCGAACTTGCGGGAACGCGATCTCCTACGATGGCGGTATGTAACGTGCTGGGCTCATCGATTGCGCGTAAAGTGGGGAATGTTCTGTTCACTCACGCAGGCCCCGAGATTAGCGTCGCATCGACGAAGGCCTTCACCACGCAATTGGTTGCGGTCTATCTATTGGCGATTTATCTAGCGCAACGTCGCGGTACCCTCGCTCCCGAAAAAGTGGGGGAGCTCACGCATTCTCTACTTCACTTGCCGGCTGCCATTCAGCAGGCAGTGGAAGTGAACTCGGCGGTGGAAAAAGTTGCGCAGCGCTTCCGTGGTGCTAAGGACTTCCTCTATCTCGGACGTGGGATCTGCTACCCGATAGCGCTTGAAGGGGCGCTGAAGCTCAAGGAGATTTCGTATGTTCATGCTGAAGGGTACCCAGCTGGCGAGATGAAACACGGGCCGATTGCATTGATTGATGAGAACATGCCGGTGGTGGTGCTCTTGCAGCGCTCGAAGGAGCTGTTTGAGAAGACGATCTCCAACCTGAGAGAAGTTGAAGCGCGCGGTGGAAAAATAATCGCGGTGACCGACTTCGAGGGGAGTAAAGAGCTCCACGCGCTTACCCAGAACGTAATCGAGGTGCCGTTCGTCTCTGATTTCTTAAGTCCGCTGATTATGACAATTCCGTTGCAGCTTTTGGCCTACCATATTGCTGTCTTTAACGGGACGGACGTAGACCTGCCCCGAAATCTCGCTAAGAGCGTGACGGTCGAGTAGTTCGCGCTGCGGATCTCGTAGTAAGTAATTGCCAATGATGTGCCGCTCACGCGCTGGCAATGTCCTCGATATGATCTAAGTCATTAGAATTCCTCGAACAATATTTTAGCGCGACGACGCTTAGTTTAAGTTAGTTAAAATTACCAATATTTTCAGGCAATTACGTGAAATTCTTCCTTGACGGGAAGAGGGGCGCTCCTTATTCTACGTCGGTGGGGTAAAGTGGGTTTTGGTGGTTCGACCTGGTTTGGTAGGGTTTGCCGTTGAGTGCACAAGAGGCTGATATCACTCGATGAATGAGAAGGCAGATACAGCACCGCAGCTAGTCCAAGCGCAGAGTGGGGTGGGAGAAACTCAACTCGCGTTTCGCGGCAACTTTACCCACACCCTCGACGTTAAGGGGAGAATTAACCTCCCCGCGGATTTTAGGCGCGTTCTTAGTGCAGCAGGCGAGCAAGCGGTGGTCTTAACCAATTACATTTCAGATGGCGCACGCTGCCTCGAGGGCTTCGGACTTAAGAGCTGGACCAATTTCGAAAATAAACTTCGTGAGAAGAGCCGCTTCAGTTCGAAGCTGCAAAAACTTGAAAACTTCTATCTTAGCCGCGCGGCCGAGTGTCCGATTGATTCGAACGGGCGCATCCTGCTGCCACAGCATCTGCGCGAGTATGCGGGAATCGAGAAGGACGTAACCTTTACCTCTTCTATTCATGGCTTTCGGGTGTGGGACAAGCGCGTATGGGATGTGATTTTTGCTGCCGCTGAACAGCAGCTCATGTCCAACCCCGATACCTTTTCTGATGTGGATATCTAGCGAAGATGGAAAAGACGCAGCATATCCCAGTTCTCGAAAGCGAAGTGCTCGAATACTTGCAGGCCGCAGCTGGCGGAAATTTCCTCGATTGTACGCTCGGCGGGGCAGGCCACACCCTCGCCATTTTGCAGGCCAATCCGAAGAACACGGTGACCGCATCTGATCGCGATGAGCGTGCTTTGAAGCGTGCTGCGGTGCGACTCGCTGACCACGCTTCTCGAGTTACGTTGCTCCATGCCGATTTTGCCGCGCTTTCTGGGTTGCTCAAGGATCAAACGTTCGACGGGATGTTGGCGGATTTGGGTATTTCCACCGATCAACTGAAAGAGAATCGCGGATTCTCTTTCAACGATGATGCGGCCCTCGACATGCGCATGGATGAGAGCCAGGGGCAGTCAGCCGCCGACATCGTTAATGGAGCCAGCGCGCAACAAATATTCGTACTATTGAAGCAAGGTGGCGTTGGGAACGAGGCGCGCGCTATCGCGAATGCCATCGTTGAGCGACGTCCCTACGGGACGGCCAAGGAATTGGCGGCGGTAGTGAACCAAACCTTTGCGCGTGTGGCGCGTGGAAAGGCAGCTCAGAAGAAGGTCAACCCTTCAACGGTGGTCTTTCAAGCCCTGCGCATAGCGGTGAACCGAGAATTTGAGCACATCGAGAGTCTAATGGAGCTGGCCCCGCGCCTCATTCGCAGCGGAGGGCGCATCGCCATCATTACGTTTCATTCACTCGAAGATCGTGTCGTGGCGCGCAAGATGCGCGAGTGGGAGAGCGGCGGGGAATTTAGCGCGCGGTCTCCCGGCTCAATGCGTGCCAAGAGACTGGGGCATGTCGTCGAGCGCAAGGGCATTGAGCCGAGCGCGGAAGAAGTAACTCGCAATCCAAGTGCGCGAAGTGCCTGTCTGCGGGTATTTGAATTTTCGTCTATCGATTCGTAGGGAACAGCGTATGGCAGTTTGTCTCGATTATCAGGCCGTGTATTGCAGAAGAAGTAATGTGGCGATTTCAGTAAAAACCCAGTTGGTAGCGGCAGTGCTTCTGTTGCTAGCTTTGTCTTCGAAGGTCTGGATAAAGATCGAGAGCACAGATCTGGGCTATCGCCTGGCCAAAGAACGACAGGTCACAATCGATCTGGATATGCAACGTCGTGAGTTAGAGTTGGCGCGCTCAGTACTGCTGCGTCCCGACAATCTTGCCAACATGACGAAGTCTCGGCTCGGTTTGGGCCTCTTGCGCCCTGAACAAGCGCGAAAAGTTGTTTACTAAGCCGGAGCTCCGAAGGTTTCATGCAGATTGCCCCAGTTCATCGTGATTACGCCAAGCGTGCCAATTTTTGCACCACTATGCTCAGTGCGGACGGCAGACGGACGAGACTGTATCTTGTCGCTGCGTGCGCCATTCTATGGAGCGCTGCGCTCGTGGCGCGCCTCTACAGTTTGCAAATTTCTGATTTTGAGAAATGGCAGGAGTGGGCTCTTAAACAGCACTTTGCTGAAATAGAGCTGGCTTCCGAACGGGGACCGATCTTCGATCGCAATGGAAAAATGATGGCGGTCTCCGTGCCTGCCGGATCTGTCTACGTGCGCCCAAATCTCGTACAGGATAAAAAAGCCGCTGCGGTGAGTCTGGCGTCAATTCTAGAAGTTGATCCAAAAGTCATCGCGAAGAAGCTTGCAGAACCTAAGCCTTTCGTGTGGGTGCAGCGACAAATTCCCCGAGCGAAGGCGCAGCAAGTTGAGGAACTCAATACCCCAGGATTAGGCTACGTTCTCGAGTCGCGGCGTTTCTATCCCTATAATCAAGCCGCAAGCACTCTGATCGGGAAGGTCGGTGTGGACGGTCACGGGCTGTCCGGCATCGAGGAAACTTTTGAAAAGCAATTGCGTGGTGCAGAAGTAAAGGCGCGATTCACTCGCGACGCTCTCGGCAAAATGATCGAATCGCCCACGGAGACTCCTCTGACCGCAGATCTTCCCAAAGGAAACGCGATCCGTCTCACCATCGATGCAGGTCTTCAGATGATTGTGGATGAAGAGCTGGCCGCTGGAAAGGAGAATGCCAACGCCAAGAGCGCCATGGCAGCGCTTGTTGACGCAGATACGGGCGATATTTTGGCGATTAGTCAGGCTCCCGCATACAACTACAATGTTAGAAACGTAAAATCGAAGGCAGAGCTCACGAATAAGATAGCGGAAACGGTCTTTGAGCCCGGTTCGATTATGAAACCGCTTGTTGCTGCGGCCGCGATGGAGGAGAAGGTCGTTTCGCCGGGCGAGATGATCAACTGCGAGAACGGCAGATATTACTTCGCAAAGCACACCATCAAGGATGTCCATCCGAATAGTCTCATATCATTCCGTGATGTCTTGGTTCGCTCATCGAACATTGGAATGACCAAAGTCGGAGCACGTCTTGGAAAAGAACGCCTCTATAAATATTTACGTGCGTTTGGTTTCGGGAAAGACTCCGGGCTTGGCCTGCCTGGCGAATCCGGGGGAATTTTGCGCTCCCTCGAGAGTTGGTCTGCAGTTGATGTAGCAACACATTCCTTCGGGCAGGGTATTGCCGTGACTCCATTGCAGATGGTGCGTGCGATGTCGGTTATTGCAAACGGAGGAAATCTTCCCAGTCTGAGAGTTGTTGAGAGCGATGCTCCGGCAACGTCACAACGAGTCGTGTCGCGAGCTGTCGCTGATAAGGTCAAGGAACTAATGTATGCCGTCGTCGAAGATCAGCACGGCACAGGTGGAAAGGCAGTCATAGAGGGAGTCCGCGTCGGTGGAAAAACCGGTACCGCGCAGAAAGCAAATCCGAACGGCAGAGGGTATATGCCGGGAGCATACATGGCTTCCTTTGTCGGTTTTGTAGATGGCAGCCCGATAGGGGTAAAGAAGACTCTTACGTTGATGGTCGTTATCGATGAACCAAATACCACTTCGATTTATGGCGGCGCGTTAGCAGCACCGGTATTTAAACGCATCATGCAGCGTAGCTTGCACTTCCTCTCGACACGGCAGGATCTGGGTGAGTCTCTCGATGGCGCTTTGGAGAATGTGCCTGAAACGATCGACGCGGGTTTAGCGACGCCGCCGCTCAAAAAGGGACTCACGCAAATCAGCTATTCTCCTGATTTCACGCGCTGAGATTAGCTTTACAGCATAGGATCCTGAGTATATCCTGAGGGAGCCTTTCGTAACCCTTTCGGGCCTCTGATTCCATGCAGTCTTACAGCGCGCAGCAGATTTCAGAAATTATCGGTGGACGTCTCATCGGGCAATCCGGCGCGACGGAATTGCGAGGAGTGTGTTGCGATAGCAGACGAGTGCGGCCCGGTGATATTTTTGTAGCAATCAAGGGATCGGGCAGTGACGGTCATCGACATGTTTCGCAGGCCGTGTCCGCAGGCGCTTCGCTTGTGGTCGTTTCCGACGAAGCCAGCGCTGAGGGATACTCGGGAGTTTTAGTCGCTGACACGCGTCGCACACTCAGCATGTTGGCATCTCTATTCGCGCGAAATCCTTCCGCGAAAATGCAGGTGATCGGCATTACCGGCACGAACGGAAAGACGACCACGAATTGGTTGCTGTATCACGTCCTCAATGCCCTCGGACATCCGTGCATCCGTTTTGGAACCCTCGGTACGCGCGCGGAGGGACTGATCGATAGGCCGGGCGATTTAACCACCCCGGATCCCTTATCAATCCAGAATGACTTGCGGACCGCACTCAACGGCGGAGTGACCTGCGCCGTAATGGAAACTTCCTCGCACGCGCTTGATCAGTGCAGAATTGATGACGTAGCCTTTGATGTGGGGATTTTCACAAATCTTACGCGCGATCATCTCGACTACCATGCCACCATGGATGCCTATTTTCAGGCTAAGCGTAAGCTCTTCCGATTGCTCAGTGAGGGGAGCAAGACTACGCGCGCAGCGGTGCTCAATATCGATGATGAGTATGGACGAAAACTTCAGGGTGAGCTTTCCGAGTGGAACCTTAAAGATTTTTCTTTCGGGCGCGCCGCGCAGGCGCAGTTTCGAATAGCAAACTTCACTCAGACGATGCGCGGGAGCGAGCTCACGATTGCGCATCGAGGTCATGAGCACCTTCTCAAAACGAGTCTGATCGGTGGGCATAATGCACAAAACCTCTGTGCAGTTTTTGCTTCCTGTCTTGCGCTTGGATTGCAGGCCGAGGAAGTGATCTCGTCTTTGGCAAAGTCTCCGCAGGTGCCTGGGCGTCTCGAGTCAGTCGGGCAAGCTCCTTTCGGTGTATTTGTCGACTACGCGCACACACCGGATGCTTTGGAGAACGTCCTCGCTTCACTGCGCCCGCTGACAAAAGGAAAGTTGTGGGTAATTTTCGGCTGCGGTGGTGATCGCGATCGTGGAAAGCGCCCGCAGATGGCAGACGTTGCGCAACGTTTGGCGGACCATATCGTGGTCACGTCCGACAATCCGCGCACCGAAGATCCTCAGCGTATCATTGATGACATCTTGTCGGGCGGAGTGCAGCCGCACCTAGTTACCCCGGATCGGCGTAGCGCTATCGAAAGCACCTTGAAGCAGAGCGTCGCAGGCGATGTGGTGCTGATCGCCGGAAAGGGACATGAGGACTATCAAATTATCGGTACAACTAAGACTCATTTTTCTGATCAGGAAGTGGCGCGCGAAGTACTTGTCTCTTTGGGATTGTCGGCATGAGCATCGGGCTTTCGAAAAATCAGGTGTGCGAAATTACAGGCGGTATAAGTGTGCAGGACGGGGCACGCCTCAACTTCGAGCGCATAGAATACGACTCGCGAGAGATTCGCGGTGGAGAGATGTTCATTGCTCTGAAAGGTGCGCAATCGCATGGGCATGACCATATCGAGATGGCGCTGTCGCGTGGCGCAGCACTTTGCTTGGTTGAGGATGAGCAGATTGCGAAAAACTCCAGTCACCCCGATCGCATGGTGGTGGTGCGGGACACGCTTCAGGCTTTTTGGACTTTGGCCAAATGGTGGCGACGAGAGCTGGCCCTTCCGGTACTTGCGGTAACTGGATCTGTCGGGAAGACGACCATCAAAGAACTCGCTGCGGCTTTACTCTTGAAATGGAATAAGGGCGCCTATTCACAAAAGTCCCACAACAATCATGTGGGAGTGCCATATACGATATGCCGTATTTCGCGCGAGCATCGCTGGGCTGTCCTAGAAATGGGCATGAATCATGCTGGTGAGATTTCCAACCTCACTCGTCTCGGAGAGCCTGATGTCGCTCTGATCAGTTTGATTGCTCCGGCCCACATTGAAAGTTTCGCCTCGATTGACGGCATCGTCGACGCGAAATTCGAAATCCTCGAAGGATTGAAGCCAGGCGGCTCGATTATTCTAAACCATGACGATGTTCGTCAGGTCGCTAAATGGAACTCTATTCGTGGTGCCACAAATGCTCAGGTCCGCTTCTTTGGCTCATCGGAAGAGTGCGACGCCCGGATCAGCAATGTGCGAGCTTTTGGCCTGGAAGGGATAGAATTTGATTTACGTTTGTTGGGAGAGGATCTTCCCGTAACTCTTCGAATGCTAGGGAAACACAATGCCTATTCAGCCGCAGCGGCAGCGTTGGCAGTTAAGGCGCTCGTGCCTGAAATTACCAATGACCAAATCATGGCCGGATTGACTGATTTCAAAGCTCCCCTGATGCGACTTGCCATGAAGCATTTGAAGTCGGGCAAGCGCTTGATTGACGACTCCTATAATGCAAATCCGGCCTCGATGGGCGCCTTACTTGATATAGCCGCCGATCTGAAGCAGGAGAACCTAAGAATTGGTCTGCTGCTGGGAGATATGCTCGAATTAGGCGCGGAGGCTGAGCAGTTCCATCGCGAGGTAGGGGAAAAGGCCGCCGCGCTCAAGCCGCAGTTTTTAATCGCCGTTGGCCCTAATTCGAAGTACTACGTCGAGGCGGCCGAGAAACAAGGCGTGCGCGCGGTTGATGGAGTTACGCCTGAAGCTGCCGCGCAACTTGCGAGGAAGCTTGATTTTGATATTTTGCTTGTAAAAGCATCTCGCGGCATCGGCCTTGATCGCGCGGTCAAAATTATTTTCGAGCGCGATGGGGCCTAGTAAATTATTTTAGGGGAGTCTTTGTGCTGTATCATTTGTTGTATCCGCTTCGAGATGTGTATAGCTGGCTGAATGTGTTTCGGTATCAAACATTCAGAGCCATGCTGGCATTTCTTTTGGCCTTTGCCTTTGTTCTCGTGCTCGAGCCGGTATTTATCCGCTGGCTTAAGGCGCGAGGTGTGAAAGGGCAGCCTATACGTGATGACGGCCCGAAAGTTCATGAGGTAAAGCGCGGGACCCCGACTATGGGTGGCTTGGTTATCGTTGTTGCGGTGATCTTCTCAACCCTCTTGCTGGCCGATCTCACCAACAAGTTCGTATGGGCGACCTTGTTAATTATGATCGCTTACGCCGTTCTCGGTTTCTTCGACGACTGGCGCAAAATTACCCATCAGAACTCAAAAGGGCTCAGCGAGAGACAAAAACTGGGCTGGCAGTGTTTAATCGCGGCGGTGGGGGGCGGTTTTTTGATGATGTCTGGTTTTTCGACCGATCTGACCTTCCCCTTATTCAAAGAATGGAGCTTCACGCTAGGCGTCCTCTTTATTCCATTTGTAGCGTTGGTCGTGGTCGGCTGTTCAAATGCCGTCAATTTAACCGACGGATTGGATGGCTTGGCTATCGGACCGGTAATGACCGTGGCTACGACCTATGCCATTTTTGCTTACCTCACCGGCAACGTAATTTATTCGACATATTTAGGGCTCAATCATGTGCCGGCAGTCGGGGAGATCTGCATTATTCTCTCGGCTCTTTTTGCGGCTGGGCTCGGATTTCTTTGGTATAATACTTTTCCAGCGCAGGTATTCATGGGAGACACGGGCGCCCTGGCTTTGGGAGGGGTGCTCGGCTTTATTGCGGTGCTCGTGAAGCAGGAAATCTTGCTCGTGGTAGCCGGGGGCATCTTTGTTCTTGAGGCCGTCTCGGTTCTTATGCAGCGCTACTACTATAAAATGACGGGAAAACGCATTTTCAAGATGGCGCCGGTTCATCATCATTTCGAGCTCTTAGGCTGGGCCGAGCCTAAAATCATCGTGCGCTTCTGGATAATTTCCATCGTTCTCGCTTTAATATCGCTGACTACGCTCAAGCTTCGGTAAAGTTTTTGTATGAATGCGCGCTCAACACTTCAGCACATCGTTGCGGAAAAATTACGTGTCCTCGTAGTTGGCCTAGGCATCAGCGGAATTGAGACCGCGCGCTTCTTAACGCGCTGTGGAATTAGCACCGTCGCAGTCGAACGTACCGATGAAGCTCGCTTTCTGAAAACAACCAAGTTTAGCTCCGCGCTGCAGGAGCTTCGCCAGGCTGGCGTTGAGTTGCATTTTGGAGTCGACGGGGAAGGGGCCGCCGGTCTCTTTGATCGAGTGGCTCTCGCAATTCTTAGTCCGGGTGTTTCGCTCGAGACTGCCATGTGCGGAGCGCTTAAGCGTCATTCTATCCCTTTCATGAGTGAGCTGGAGCTCGGCCTCGAGCTATTCCAATTGCCCTATGTAGTCGTGACTGGCAGCAATGGGAAGACGACCACCGTCACTTTGCTTCATGAGTTGTTGCGCGCTGCGGGATTCGATTCTCGACTGTGCGGTAATGTTGGAGTTCCGGTTGTTGCTGATCTTACGAAAGAACATGTCTTCTCTGAACCACCTAAAGAAAAGCGGGTGCTTGTAGTGGAGGCTTCCAGCTACCAGCTCGAGACCTGCAGCAGCATCAAGCCCAAAGTGGCTGTGCTCCTTAATCTCTCCGATAACCACCTCGAGAGGCACGGAACATTGCAGCGCTATTTCGAGGCTAAAGCGCGAGCGTTTGCAAATCAGGATGGCAATGACTTTGCCGTGCTGAACGCAGACGATGCGATGGTGTTTAGTTTGG
>JAFLCA010000043.1 GCA_017302875.1 Deltaproteobacteria bacterium | reverse complement strand
AGGAAGGCATTGAGCTACTCCTCGACCTGCCCGGCGTGAAGGACGAAGGTCTGGACATAAACTTCGAGAAAAACACGCTTTCGATCACCGCAAAGGTCTTCGCAGCAGCGAAGGAAGGCTATCAGCTTGGACACGGAGAGAGGCCTGCCGACGTGTTCAAACGTTCCTTTGCGCTGTCGAAAGATCTTAATGTCGATAAGGCCGAGGCTTCGCTTAAAGATGGCGTGCTGAAGATAAGCATTCCGAAGAGCGAAGAATTGAAGGCCCGAAAGATCGCCGTAAAAAGTTTGAATTAGCACCTACGGGCGTCATGCCCCCGGAAGCGCCTCGTCGCAAAGAATGTGCGCGAGATCCCAAGGTCGGGGCCCTTTGCCCCACACGAGCACAATACGCTCAAGGGACTCCGAAATCTGCGCGGCGAGTGCGCCCCTTCCGGAGAGAAACATAGAAAGCACAAGGGCCCCCAACCCTAAATTTCTGCGAAAAAAACACACCCGAACAACTCAGAAAGAATCTTTCACAGTCGGAGCCTCTGCATCTATAGTGGGAGATCTCGAGCGATATGTATGGCCCCTCTGCGGAACTCCCGCAATGTTGAGCGCCTTAGAGACGCTTCGAATTCAGAGAAAACAGAGCAGGGCAAGACCTCCGGGCGCTTGCATTGCTTTGTTCACTTTGAGCGAACATTCAACAAGGGTTTATATATGAAAAAACTAGCCGTCCTCCTTGCAGCCGCGATTTTTGCGGGAAACTGTCTGCCTGAAATTGCTACTGCTGAAATCAGCTCGCGCGACGCTCGCCAGCTGCGCCTGGCAGCCCGCAAAGCTCCAAAGGTTAAGCCTCCAACAGCCACCAGTCTGGCTGAGGTGTGCACGAGCATTGAAACGCTTTCCGGAAATCAACTCTTTAAATCTCAGGGCTCCGGACATCTCGCCAGAGACCCCCGTGGCGACTCCTGCGCTTGGATTTATGGATCGGGAAATTACAGCTATCCAAAGAAGATCAACAACTTCAAGTTCTACGACTCGAATGGTGCTCAGCTTACCTATCTGCGAGTCTACGAACGCGGCGGATGCCCCTTCCCGTTCCGCGCATACACTGATTACACCGCTCGCGGTCCGAGCTGCAATCAAATCGCCGCACGAGCAGTTGCCAATACCGGCAATCGCCAAGGCTATATCGCAATCGGCGGTGGAAAATGCCTAAAAATTAACAGCATTATCGGTCGCCAAGGTGGCAATCGAGCGGGCACCATCACTTCCAACAAGGCGCAATGTAGAAAGCGTTAATTGCGCTTACGTCTGACAGACCCCGAGAAGCGGCTTCACGGCTCGCTTCTCGGGGTTTTCTATTTTAGAGCGAAGAAAAAATAGGGAGTTAGTACGTCGGCATAAATCGAATGCCGCAATGCGGTCGGATGCACATCCTTCGGCAAGGTAAGCTCAGAATCAGTGTACCCATGTCGCTGCACGACCGCAGCATAGGAGCTCCAAAGATCCATAAACTCAATTTCAGGCCGCTCTCTCAGCACGCTGAGCTTCTTATAGAACTTCTGCCAGTCCTTCCTTGGATTAATTGCCACAAACAGTTTCACGCCGTCTGCTTGGGTAATGTCGCTTAATTCCTTCAATGAAGTGTTGGGATCCCAGCCGCGCATCTGAAGCTTATGCTGCTCAAATTCAGGATTCACTGCGCGGTTCGCAATATCGGCGAGGCGAAACCCCGACATCAAACCACCGGGACTCGAGACATCGCGAACCCAGAAAGGAAACTCAAAGTCATTTTGTACGAAGAAAACTAGGACGGCATCCGGCGCAAATTCCTTAGCGCGCTCCTTATAGGTCTCCACCTCCTGAAAGGTAGAGTATCCAGGGATACCGAAGTTCAGCACTTCGAAGCGCGGAGTGCCCTTCGAAATCGCATTCAAGCGCTCTTCAAGGAGGACGGCAAAACTCTCCTTCTCCTCAACTCCCCAGCCGAAGGCGAAAGAATCCCCCAAAAGAGCAATGCGGTAGGTATTGGGCGGCTTCAGCAACGAACGTTCCGAGCTACGCATTCCACAGGAGTTCGTGCGAATGGGAGCACCAGCAAATTTTACGGCAAGATTAGGACGCAAATCATAGATCAGCTTGTCGTTGGGATGCGGGTTCACCACATCCTTCATATTCGCCCCACGCGTCTCGCCCTCGAGCGCGTCAGGAGCTTCGCTCTCGCCACGTTCATCGAGCATGGCGCGACGCAAATCAGCTACGTTCTCGAATTCTGAGCCCGCTTTCTTTGGAATCAGGATTTCGAGAGCCACCTCACTCATAAGGAGGCCGAAAGCCACACCGAACAACACCAGAAAAATTTTGGCTTTCATAGCGGAGAATGCAAGAAGAGACGAAAAGCGCTAAGGGTGAGAATTGGGATCGGTGGGATCCGTATCGTGCGTAAATACCTCATCACCATCGTTGTATCCGTCTGAGTCCGTATCGGCAAGCGCAGGATTGGTGCCAAACTTCGAGGCCTCAAACTTATCGAAGATACCGTCATTGTCATTATCGCGACAAATGGCGCGGGCACGCGATAGCCCCTTAGTTTCGAGGTAGGTTTTAATAATTTGGGCCAAATCGGCATACCCGAGCGCGTTAGGGTGTAATCCATCGCGTGAAATTAGACTGTTTCGAAGCAGATCGGCGCGAACGTACGCGGGCAACGACGCGGAGCGCTGCTTAACGAGTAATGAGTCCACAGCACTGATAAACGGAGCTTGGAACGCCCGGTTGGTGGGAGCAAGCATGGTGACCGCGATTACAGGGGGAGTTTGGCCGTTATTCGCCAGGGCAGCCGTCAAAAACTTTACGATACGGCGAATGTTTCCAACCGTGTTAGGAGGATTCCTGTCTTCCCAGTAATCATTACGACCGACATCGATAATCAGGACGTCGGTATCATGCAGATCCCTATCCGCCGGGCCCGATGCCATGCGAGGAACCTTGCGGATCAAGCGTGAAAGCAAAATCCCGCTCGCGATGCCCGGCTGGGGATACTTAACTATCACTGCGTTTGGGTAAAGCTCCGCGATTCGAGAAACGTACCCGCCTCCAAGCTCACTTCGATCGCCGACACCTTTAACGAAACTGTCCCCCGCAAATCCAATCTTCAAAACTCCATCACAATTGGAATCAACGAGGCCATCGATGAGCGGGCAGGAAAATGCCGCTGCGGGCGCCAAGAGGAAGGCGGAAAGAATAAGATTGAAGAAAGTTCTACGCATACACTTTTATCGTATTCCATTAAGAGGGACGTCACTACGTGGGGGATCCATAAAAAGGTCCCGCAACTCCGCAAGAAGGCGGTCGCGCGTCCAGCGTTAGCTCGCTAACTATACTTACTGAAAGGATAATTGGCAAAAGGCCCGCCTATTCTGAGAAAAATACCCAAAAATGGCGGGCTTACCTGCGGGGCTAGCGGATTCCGTGCAGCTTTTTATACTTACCGAAAAACCAGCGTTTTTTACTGGCGGGTTTTAAGCAGCGCGAATACACATCGGCCCCATTCTGAGTAATCATCGTGAGTTGACCGCCCTTGAGCATGCTTTGAATCGGCGAGATGTCGTAGACCACCGAGCCATACAATGGACGAGTCTTGAACTTCTTCTCCTTCGTCACGACACCGTTTTTGTATTTGCGCACAATCAATGTGTCGGAGCCGGGAGCGCCATAGCTTTGGTCGTATCCATAGCGAATAGCGGGAGCTAAATAAATCCACGCGCTCGGGCCGTCGCGGCCTTCTGCCTGCTTAAGCGTTCCAGAATTGCTGACCTTCTTCGCGGCAAGCTTGAGTGAAACTCGCAGGCTTTTATTGCTATTGAAAACCGTTGCTGGCTGCCCGGCCAAACTTATGCGGAACTGCACGACGCTCTTAAAATCGGAAGAGCAGGAATCTCGCAAAATCACGCCACTGGCAGGAGTTAAGTCTCCAAGTGGATCGGGCGGCTCAGTGCTCCCTCCACTGCCGCCAAAAAGAGCGCACAATTGGGCCTGCGTAAAGCCCGGGCCGTACTGCGGAAGCGCACGATAAATTTCTAAAAACATGTTGATGATATTCTGATCCATCCACGACGGACACCCGCCGTTACCACCGCTCGATGGAGTGGTCGACTCACCAACAAGAATGTTGGTCTTATCAACATTCCCATTCGGATATCCGAGCAGCACCTGCGTCCAGCCGGACTTAAGGTTGAGCGCGGTTGCCGACGCCAAGGCGGGAATCGAAGTAGTCGTCACCCTTCCGTTTGCTCCCGCAACTCCACCTAGCGTCACGGAGACAGTCTGCGAAGATTTCGAAGCCGACTCAGTTAGTAAGACAATATCCTTGCCCTGATATTCTGGTGTCAAAGGAATGGTGAATTCCGGAGTGTTTGGTGCCACGACGTAGACAATGTCTTGGGCCACGACATAGGCCGGCAGCAGAGCTGCCAACAGAGTTAAGAGTAAGAATTTATTTGTGTGCATAGCCTCAAACCTATCGAAAAAACTGGGCATTCTTTGCCTCGAGCACTACATAGACTGTTATGCGGCCGACGCAGACGGACGTGACCTAAATCCAGGGAAATTGAGCAAGAATTTCAATATCTTCCGATAGCGACCGAAATCCTACGGCGCGTTCGTGGCAGCCCAAGCCTCGTGATATAATTAGATAAGGTTTTTGGCTTCCTAGAGGTTATATGCAGCGGCGAGACTTTCTTAAGACTCTGTCCCTGGGATCCTGCGCAGCATTATCAGGCTGTGCACTGGCCAAACTCTCGCGCGTAGATCCGATGAGCGTCTACATCCGCAGCGACGTCATCACCTCTCCTGAGATAGAACGACAAATACTCGCCAAAGCAAAAGTCGGCTGGACTGCCGATGGAAAGATTAGAGTACTACTTTTAAGTGGCACGCCCTACGAACGCGGCTACCAACACGGCGCTCTTCTGCGCCGTGAGGTCGACGAGAATTTCAATTATCTCTACGATCAAGTCCTTGATAAATTTCATTTCCAGGAATTATTCTTCGAAGCTTTTGAGCGCGCACGTCCTTACATCCCTCAGCAGTACTGCGAGGAAATGCAAGGCTTAGCGCACGGCTCCAAACTTCCGCTTTCCCTCATTCAGCACATTCATATTCTCGGCGAGATTGGCGAATGGGGCGGCAAAAAGCATATCAAGAATGTCGTTAAGGCTATGATGGATGATCAGCTCGAAGAGCTGAGTAAGATGGGCCAAACTTGCAGTAACATGTGCGCCTTTGGTCCGGCCGTCAAGGACGACGCGTTTTACACGGTGCGCATTTTGGACTGGGGACTGCATCGCGTTTCGAAGCTGCACCAGTTTCCTCTTATCGCCGTTCACAAACCTGATCACGGCGCCGCCTTCGCCAACATTGGCTGGATTGGCTACATTGGAGCAATTTCCGGCATGAATGAGCACGGTATTACCCTTGGCGAAATGGGGTATGGCGATAGACCAGAGGAAACCCTGCACGGCGAACCGATGCCGTTCCTCTTGCGCGACATTCTGCAAGATGCCAAGAACCTGGCTGACGTTCGCAGAATTATCTCGACTAGTCCTGGCACCAATCGCTACGTGTACTTGATGTCAGACGGGAAAACACGCACCGCTGAATTATATATCCGAGACAAATCACGCTTTCTCGTATTCAAACCAGGCGAAGCGCTGAAAGACGAAAAAAATGACTTAGCACCGATCAAAGATGTGGTTTACGGCGGACATTACAACAGCAAAATGACGGAGTTGATTAATGCGAACTATGGAAAAATCGATCCGCAGATGCTCATGAAAGACATCATTCCACAAATCGCCATGCCTTCGAATTTCCAGAATGTCATATACGATCCGGTGCATCTGAAATTCTGGGTGGCCAACGCGGCTGGACCGCAAGAGCGTGCTGCCGAGCAGCCCTACACCTTTTTCGATCTAAGTTCTGCGCTGGAGAAGTTCTAGTTTTTTGCGGCGTCCGTCACAGAAAAAGGCTCGGCCTTGGCATTCTTCACTTGCTGCAGAAAGGTGTTGGCTTCCTTAGATTGCAGGACACCGTTTCTGTCGAACGAAATCGTCCCACTACGCCCAGCATATTTCGAAGTCGAGAGACACTCGCGAATCTGAGCAGGCTGCACCCCACACTGCTCAATAGCAGCCTTGATTAAGTAGAGCGCATCATAGGCGCGCGCCGAGGCAAAGCCGGGCTGCGCGCCGAACCTCTTTGTGTAGGCCTGGATAAATTCTGGCCCACCCGGTACGAGGTAGTCGAAAAATACCACCCCTTCCGCAATTGCCATGTCCTTGGAAATAAGGTCGTCGTAAGGAATGCCATTCGCGGAATAGATCGGCAGCGAAAGTTTAAGCTGGCGCGCCTGGGTCAAAAAATTATGTAAGTTGCCACCCTCCAGCAACAGCGCCAGAACCGCATCAGCGTTCGATTTCTTAATCTTGGCGATCATCGAGCGGAAGTCAGACTGACTTGGGCTCACTCGTTCAATCGAAGTAATCCGCGCATCAGATTCTGGAAGCACCCGTCGAAAGCCGTCAAAGATCCCCTCAAGGTAGGCATTGTCGGTAACGAGAACCGCTATCGACTTATAGCCCCGCTGAGCCATCGCTTGTGCCAAGGGACGCGCTGAGATGTAGTGCGGAACTTGCAAGGTGAACGAGAATTTTTTGTTCTCAAAGAGCCCTTCTTTATATCCAGATGGCGAAACAAAAGGCACTTTTGCAGATTCGGCAATCGGCACCGCCACCTCCGTAAACTCAGCCCAGTTCGGACCGACGATAGCAGAGACAGAATTGAAGTCGATTAACTTTCGGAAGGCAGCGGCCGTACTTTTTAGGTCAGACTGCGTGTCCTCCACAATCAATTGAACCGGGCGACCGGAAATACCACCAGCAGCGTTGATTTCATCACGCGCCATCAACAGCCCATTCAGTTCTTGGGTACCACCTAGCGCACCCCAACTAGATAGCGAAAATACCGCGCCTATTTTGATCGGGTCCTCTGCGTGCACAGGGGAAAAACAGAAAAGAACACCAAGGATAGTGAGAAAATAGGAAGTAATTTTCATGAGAGCCTTCAGCCTAAGAGCACGTAAAGAGTGACCCAATATACTATTCCCGCACAGCGGAGGCGAGGGAAAACGGCGGGGAGGGAGGGGTTATGGTGGCGATGTTGGAGATCGCAACGGATAGCAATCGCACTTAAAGCATTAGTGGATCCTTATCGGGGGATTGCCGCGCTGTGGCTGTGGCGGCTTTCAAAGATGTGCAGATTTTCCGCTCGCAATGACAGGGGCGAAATTTCAAGGCAATCCGGCATTGTCATTGCTGTATAGGTTACGTATTTCGGTAACAGAAACCGAGAAACAAGGACGGGCTTACCCCGCCCTCTGAATTAGCCGATAGAGGTGTGCTCCTAAGATATCAAGCTTCTGAAAGGCGACTGAAGCTGATGTACTAGGGGCTCACATTTTTCGATTGATTCAGAGTAAGGGGCGGTAAGCCCCGGTGTTTGTTCTGATGCGGAGAGCCGACTCCGATAGCCGATTCAGATATCTGACTCAGATTCAGATGGCGGTTAGCCGTTAGCGGTTTGCCGAGCCCGTTTTCTGTCTCCGAATTACGTGACTTTTACAGCAATGACAGGGGCGAAATTTTAAGGCGAGCCAGTCCTATGACTACGAGGATCCTCAGTGGACCCTGATCAGGGGATTCCGCCTTCGCTAAGGCTGCGGCGAGATAAGAGCCGCGCTGTGTTTACGGCGAGATGAAGGCAAGTGCAGTTTCCCCGCTCGCAATGACAGGGCTGGCTATCCAAATGCTCGAGATTCCAGAAATATTAGGGGCATACAGTTGTAGAGCGGTGGGCGGAAAAATCCTTTTTTAGCTATTCGCTTGGGCCTATACTGCCCCGAACGGAAGTGATAATTTCCGCCTCGAAGTTGTAGGTGCCATAGATGTTTCAAGACTTAGGCCTCGCTCATCCACTCCTCGAAAGTATTGCTGCTCTTGGCTTTGCTTCTCCGACGCCCATACAACAAGGTGCAATTCCGATAATTCGCGAGGGGCACGATCTGATCGGTGTGGCGAAAACCGGATCTGGCAAAACCTTGGCATACGCCCTGCCGCTCATAGACGTTCTCTCTCGTGCCGAAGACGCCCATTCGCCACGGGCGCTCATTATTGCTCCGGCTCGCGAGCTTGCAGATCAAGTTGAATTAGTAATACGCGGTCATGCCGATTCCTTAGGCTTACGCAGTGCAGTTTTTGTGGGGGGAGATTCAAAAACTCGGCAACTAGCAGCCTTGGAAGCGGGAGTCGATATCGCGGTCGGCACCCCAGGTCGGCTCGTAGAGCTGGCGACACAGGGCAGCTTACGCCTCGATAAAATTAAAGTGTTCACTATTGATGAAGTCGACCGCGTTCTGCAAGGCAATATGTGTGATGATGTGCAGCGCCTTGTTTCCTTCATGCCCGTCGATCATCAAACTCTGCTGCTTTCTGCGACACTTCCGACAGAAGTTCGAGCGTTTGCGAGAACTCTGCAGAAAGACGCGCGTCTGGTTGAAGTTGATTGCGATTTACCTGCCACGATCCGGCATTGCGTCATACGCGTTGAGTCCCGGGATCGTTTTGCTGCGTTGGTTCAAGTGTTACAGCAGGAGAACCCCAAGAGCTGTTTCGTATTTGTAAATTCGAAAGATGAGACAGAGCGCCTGGCAATGAAGCTTGACGCATTCGGAATTCGTGCGGAGAGCTTTAGTTCTAACTTGGAGTTGTCGCAGCGACGTTCGCGCTTACAACATCTGAGAGACGGTCAAACGTTCGTGGTTGTGGCGACGGATGTGCTCGGGCGCGGTATCGACATTGTAGATATGGATCTGGTCATCAACTTCGGCATTGCTCGAAACGCTGATAATTATATCCATCGTAGTGGAAGGACGGGCAGGGCGGGCAGGGAAGGCAAAGTCATTAGTATCGTCAATCACGATGAACGTCGAAGAATGCGCACCTTTCTCGAACGTAAGGGCATTGCGCTCGAGGATCTGACTGTTGAGTGCGGTCTGCCGGAAATCTCAGCGCCGCAAGTGCAGCAGGTGGTATTCGAATCAGTGGCGGTGCCCCCCGCATTGCAGAGTCGCTTCGCGGCAATTGATGAGGGTCTATCGCAGCTGGTGGATCGCGCTTTCCGTAAGAACTTGAGGCTCGATCTAAAGCAGGGATATCCGATTATTGAGTGGAGTGTTTCTCCCAGCACTGAGATTACCTCACTTGAGGCGATGTATGCTCCGGTGGTGACGGCTGCATCAAGCCACATCGAAGAAGTGCGACGTATATGGCGAGGAATTCTAGATTCGCAGGAGCGAGTGCTTCCTTGGACGAACTCTGTCGCGCAATTCGCCGCGCATATCTTTGCTCGTCAAATGCATGCTGAAGGCGCTGATCGAAATGTACTTTTGAGTGTTGCGAATGACTCTCCGCATCGAGAGCGTTGGATACAAGCCATCGAAGCAGCAGAAAAGGCAATTCCTGAGTATATTGCTGGACCTGTGCGGATCGATAGTTCCGTCCCCGAGTTGCAGGTGCGTGAGTCAATCAAAGCCCTGATAGTGAGAGCGGAGCGTGAACAGATCCCGATGACTCTTTCTTTCCTGGCAGATATTCACATGGTGCGTGTTAATTGCACCTTTCAGCGTCCGCCCGATCTTACTTCGTTGCGAGAATTATGTCTGGACTTAGCGGAAGCCACTGGTTGGGCCTTTGAGATTCGCCCGCTCGTGGTTGAGCGCTTAACCCCAGAGGCGCGGGATCTTGCCCAACAGGCTCGTAAGTTCTCGCATCGTGGGCGGCCGCCATTTATTTTGAGTTTGAGCATGTCTCAGCAGAACTCAGCGGACAAGGTAGTTGATGTACTGGTTTCTCCGGACGCTCTTCCGTCAGACATGCAGCCTTTTCAAGCAAGTCTTCAATCGCTTTACGCACACCTCAATATACAAATAGCGGAGCAGGGTGCGGAGAAACTGTCACCGCCGGAGGGAACTTCCTACCTCAAACTAAAGTCGCCGCGTAAGCGAGAAGATTCCGAGCAGCAGGCTGCCTAAGCGAGGCCGAGAACTCGCCTTGCTTCGGCGCGGGTGCCAGGACGTTCGCGTTCAATCTGCCTCATCATGCCGGCGCCATTGTTCCAATCGGGCCGTAGCGTAATAGCGAGGCGAAAATAGATATAAGCGTCACGAAGGAATCCGCGATTGTACTCAATGGTGCCCACCGTATCTGTCAACCAGGCGGCTTCGCGCACCGCCTGCGGATCTCCTGCGCGACTATTTGCCCAAGCAGGAGCAATGGCGCTCAGAGCCTGCGGGCCTGGAGGTAATCCGAGGCTCTTTAAGGCATGCAGCGCCAGCTCACGACCGTGCGCAAAGTATGACTGCGGATCACGAGTCACTTCAACTTCATAGTATTCTGAAATACGAGAGATCGTACGCGCGACATTCCCGACCAGTGTTCGATATTCAGGTGTAAGTGTTGGGGTTCGCCAGGAGCTTAAGCCGAGGCCGGGGATGAGTCCGAGATTCTTCTCAAGAAAATGAATTCCCGCTTCAGCGCTAGACTCTAGTTCTTCAAGAATTTCATCTTCAGTTTCTTGCGGACTTTCTCCCAGGTAGGCGAGGTTACTTTTGTGATTATGCTGCGCGCAGATCAGCATGTACTTAAGGTAGCGAGCTTCGGGGTGAAGTGTGAAAGCCTGCTCACTCAGCAAGAATCCGCCTTGGCTGTCGCCGCTCTGTGCCGCAAGATCGACTCGCTTGGCGCTGGCATCGATTCTAAAGAGTCCGTTTGCCGCACTAAAGAATGCGCGGGCTGCGGCGGGGCGCAGTATTTCCGGCACTCGCTCTCGGATTTCATCTGCCGACATCTCGAAGGCGTTGTCATTTCTTTCGATTCCGATTACCCGTAAGATCTTCCATGCGAGTTCAGGTTCGACTAACTTCGAAGCCTTCGGTCCGCCAGCAGTGGACTCAAAGCGTTCAACCACGCTCAGGATCTCTTGGGCGCTTCTGAGCGGGGAGACAGCTGAGGCCAGTTCAAATTCGCCGTGCGCAGGTGTCGGCTGTGGGGCCGCGTGAGCTGATAGTGAAGTTGCTTTCATGGGCTGGATTTTATCGATCTAAGTGCGGCTAATCAAAGTCGAGCGCTGAATACAGTGCGAGTTTGATGATTCTAGGGCAAAGTTATTGCCTCATTTGACGGCTGTAACATCCTAAAAGCGCTCAAGAAAGTGAGGTAACTTAGCGCTAGTTGATGTGTTAGGCTAGGCCCACGGATATACATTTAGAAGTTGGTTTCGATGCGCATGAAAAACACCTCTTTTGAGCGGTTCTTCCCATCGTCACCATGACGCTCGCTCGCCGAGCAGACTGTGAGTTATTAACGTAGTAGCTAGCAAATGGCAGAACTAGAGGTGCCGCAGCCCTTCAAAGAGCGTCTCGCGGAGGTAGCTTCGGCAGAAGTTGCGCTCGAAGCTGCTTTCAAGCGGGGGGACGAGACGTGTGCGGGTAAGCTTCGCGCCTTCATGCGTTCTGAAGAAGTTCTCGCGCTTATCGACGTTCCCTCACGGCTTCAGGCGGCACAAGCGGCGGCGGCGAGAGGTGATCTTGCTTCTGCGGAACAACTGGTTAAAGAAGCCGCCGAGATCGTCGAAGTAAATGGCAGCACCCTGGTTAGCATGCGCTGGCGGAGTGACTCTGCCTTTGAGGAGAGTAATCGAATTCTGGACCACCTCATCAACGGAGACTCGCTGCCCTTTAGCGCGTTTACGGCCAGTATAGGGGCAGAGCTGGCAAGTAGCGGATACGCCGTCAGGCGATACGGTGTTGGAAGAGAGTTGTTAAATTCCTTTTTGCAAGAGTTAGAGTTGCCTCTTGAGCAACAGTCAGCAGATCTCCTATTGGCATTTGCAACGCGCGCCTTTGCTTTGAACGAGCTTTGCAACGGCGACCCAGAACTTTTCGGCATCGTGGAGCGGCGCTACGGAGCACCTCCGCGTGATCTGGCTAAGACCGCCTGTGCAAATGTGATACATAAACTCCGTGCTGAATTGCAATCTCCGACGCCTGAGGAGTCCACGGCGGAGATTTCGTATTTTGATTCCGCATTTGCGGATTACTTCTTGGAAACGTATTTCGATGGGTATGTGACGGTGCTGCCTGAACTTGTCGCGATTTCCGAGTCGCAAGGCAAGCTTAGTGCAGCGGCGTATTTTGCAAACGCCCACTTGGAGCGGGTTGGGCCCGCGAACCAGGCAGCGGTTGAAGTCTGTAGGCGAATAGCGTCTGCTGCCCTGCAAGCCGGGGACAGGAAGGCAGCGACCGTTGCTGCAATTGCACTTCCCTCGAACCAGGAATGCGCAAAAATTTTGTTGAACGCTTCGCGAAGTTTGCTGAATGTCGAGCCGGAATTCGATTACTACGAGCAGGGTGGGGATATGGGCGTCATGCTCGCATACTCCATTGCTGAATCTGTGCGTCCTCTGGTGATCGGTAGACTCTCACTGGACTCGGTGGTTTCCTTCGGGGATCCTCCCGTCGAAAACGTATTTGGGATCAGTGAGAGAGTTTTCGATCCGCAGCCGCACAGCGCTCTTCCTATTCTCTTCGCAACAATTGGAAGCATGGCCCTGTCGTGGAACGAAGGTCCGGAAGTTGTCTGGTCCGATATCATGCTTCATTTTGAGGCTGATCCAGCATTCAAACTTGTAGTGCGCCCTAGCCGCGAGGATGTAGCGGAGGGCAATGGACCAGAAAGTGTCACGTTGGAGGCTTTGCGAGCCATCGGTGAAATGGCTACAGAAGATTCTTCAATTCAGGGCTTACAGAGAGATCTGTATTATTTACTGCGTGCCGGTCAAATTGAAGTCCATTTTAATACTTGGGCAGTCGTCGAGCGCGATTTTGAAAGCGGAGCGGTTCTCTCGGTAGAGCATATTTGTCGTCAGGGGCTGCCCGCCGAGGAGACCGAGGCCGCCCTCGTGCGCACAGAAGAGTCGAATTTGGCTGCAACGCCTAGCGTATATAGTGCATTTGATAGCCAGGCGACGGCAGAGCTAACGGAATTATATCGAAAGGCGGTTGTGCGGCAGGGGATTAATTTCAAGTTGGTATCCGCCGCTGGGAGCCAGAGGTCTTTTTGACGAGTCAGGCCCGTAAGACAAAGAGAAAAGATGACTGGGCAGGGGTTCTTGATAACCTTTGGCGCAGAATATGAGAGGGCGGTCCCTTCCCAGTCACCCGAATGCTTGGTCGCATTCAAAAATTGTGGGGACTTCTGCGCTTTCAAATGTGCAAATCCTCTGTGTAGGGGGGTCGAACGGTGTCAGGGATTGGCGACTCGGTAGCCTCGCTCATCCCAGACGGCCACGGCATAGCGCTCGTTGCCGTACGTTACCCACAGGAACGGATCGTTCGCCCAAGCCTTCGCCGCATCGCGAATCTCAGTTGTGTTCGGAACTGCCGCGACGCAGACATGATCGACCTCGAACTTGGTCCCCGCAGGACATTCAGTCTGAAGTCGCTCGATCACCCCTTGAACGGCACACGGAATTTGACTGCCGTAGTCGGCCAGAGGGGTGCACTGCCAGGCCAGGCGCGGGTGTCGATCGGCGTACGCGCGGTACCAGACGTCCGACCAGCGCCGGATGAAGGCTGGGCGCAGTCGTGTGCAGAGCAAGGTGCCGCCGATGAAGAACAGCAGTCCTGCCGCGTTCCCGAGGTAGGCGATTGGGATGGCCCAAAGGAATCCCAGATCGCGCATGAGGCCCCAACTGACGAGGCACCCGATACCGAGCGAAACGATCGAAGTCAGCAGACTGACGCAGAGCAGCAAGATTGAACCGCACGCGTAGTCCTCGCCGGAGAGTCCCTTGTCTGCCATGGCGTTGATCCGCATCACGGCAGTCAGGTGATCTTTGGCTTTGACGAACCGTCGAGCCGAACGGTCGACGACGCCCTCCTTGTAGGCGTCAACCGACGAGTCGGTGAACGGAGAGATGTTGCAGCGCTCGAGGGCACTCCCCAGAGGGGAGGGATCGAGGTAGGAGGGAAGTGGACGAGGTGCGGCTTGCCCTCGCCCGTGGCGGCGCTTGCCGCGAGGTCGAGTTTGAGCCGAGGCACGAGTCTCCAACGTTGCAAAGGAAGTAGTCATGAGAGGTCTCCATCGGAGTCGCTGAGAGTGAGAGGCGTAGACGTTCTACAACCTTTTGAACCCCAACCCAGCACGGCACGCTTGGATGCGTCCAGTGCTGGGTTAGTTGATTTGATCTACTCGAATGGAGATTAAAGGAACGACTAGTGCCGAGTGTACCTCTATGGCTTGATTTGAATCAATCCGCGATAAACCTGCCTAGCGGCTCACTATTTGGGCGGGGATCTAGGCGGCCTAAAGTCGGTATTAAGCATCGCGCTGCTCTAGCAAACGAGCGCCCAGGCTCATCCGTCATTGGCGCTTCGTAATGTTTCTTGATTCCACAGATGGCGAAAGTCGTAGCGTCCGGGAGCTACGACATCCTGCGGGTCCAGGGAGGTTTTAATGGTTCGCAGAAGCTCAATGTATCCGGCGTCGGAGAATGGCATTGCGTCAAAGGACTGGATGCCGAGGCGATACGAGGTGTATCCCGCGTCGTTCAAGGCCTGGCCAATCTCTCTGTGACACGCAAATGCCCGCGCATCCTCGCCCGGTTCGTCGCGATCATAGTTAGTGATTGCAAAGAAGCGATAGGACCACTGAGTGCAATTCATCAGCGATATGTTCGGCTCAAAGCCGTGTTTCTCGGAAATTAGATCGACGATCTTGGTTGCCTCGATAATATCCTCCGCCCGATCGGGGACCGTTTGGCACAGCCACAAAGCGCCGCAGCGATCACGGTCGGGATCCAATGAGGTCGGGCGCGGATTTCTTTTTCGCCAATAGACGCTGCGCAAATTGATCTCGTTTGGAACTCCCAGATATATGGTATCCGAATAAAAGGTGCGCACGAGACGTTTGATGTCAATGTTCCAAACTTTGCTGAGTCGCGCATGGAATAGCGGTAGAATTTTTGCGCTGCGAGCATTGAGTGTTAGTGACCAGCTTGCACGGCCGCGCAACGCCTTCATCACCAAGCGCTTGTCCGCAAAGGCATGCAGTCTGCTTGCGGAATAGAGTCCGACGGCCGCGAACCAGCGCGTTTTTCGCCAGAAGGGAGGCAATGCTGAGCGTAAATCAGTAACTTTGGCGCCAGTTATTTTGTCATAGGGGTACTGCATTTCCGACTGTAAGAATTTATGCCAGTTGTAGAGGGCGATTGAATTCTGCTGCACCACTCCGCGTTCTTGGAGGCAACGCAGGTCTTCGATGATTGGACTGATCTGTTCGTCTGACTCCGTGCTGAAGAGGATTACTTGATACACCGCAGGCTTTTTCCGAAGCCACAGGGTCATACGAGTTACGATTCCGAGATTGGACTGAAAAAACAGTCCCTCCAGCGCTGGTCCCAATCCATAGCGAGCGAGCTTTGTAACTTTGCTGTTGGCCAACGCTCCAAAACCGGTCTTTATTGCTTCACCATTGGGGAGCACGACTTCCACGCCGGCGGCGAAGTTGGAACGATCCCCGCCGGGACCCACACCGTCTCCGCGTTCAATTGCATTTCCGATTGGGCTGCCAAGCGGCGGTCCGCCAGTTGCGGGAAGGTAGAGGTCAGGCTGATTGGCCTTTAGATACTCACTTAGTTGCAGGAAGGTGACTCCCGGCTCGAGTGTAACGTAGGAGAGTTCTCGATTCAGTTCGATAATCTTATTCATGCGTTTGAAGTCGATTACGAAGCAGCCCTGTGAGGTTGGCACACGTGAGCCCAGTCCATAGTTCTTCCCTGTACTCACCGGGTATAAAGAAACTCTCAGCTCGTTGGCGGCGCGTACAATTTGCTGAATATCTTCTGTGCACGAAGGGAGCAGAACCCCCTCTACGCGGATACTTGTGGCAAAGGTAGTCGTTGCGTAACGCGACAATGTCGCAGAATCTGAAAGGAAATTTTCTGTCCCCAGGATATTTTTGAATGCAGCGCGAGCTTTCTGAAGTATGTCCATACAGTTCCCGTCAAAGTTAAGAGTCGGTACTACAAGACTTGCGAAAGCTTCCACCACGAATCTTCTTTCAGCGTGATCGCATACGTACGCAACAGCTGATCAACGTCTTCGGGGGTAATCTTCATGTTCTGCGCGGCGACATCTGGGCGCAGCCGAGCGGCTCGCAGGTGTCGAAGAAAAGCTTGGCGCTGTAAGCTCATCGGGGTGATGGGATCTAAACTGGGAGAAGCAATCACGAGGCTGTTTCGCAGGCGGCAGTAAAGTTCCTCTGAAATCTCGAGGTTTTCCTCCAGGCTTCCTGGTTCAGCAGAAAGATAGGCGATTTGCCCTTCGCGCTTGCAGTTGAGCAGGCGTTCGATCTGTAGGGCCCCTTTGCTGTCGAGCGTCCCGCAATTCTCCAGGAACAGAGAGCAGGGAGAGTTCTTCGCTAGAAATGTATCTACACATTCGGCCAACTGATCGGCACGGTGTTTCACATCGAACGTTTCAAGATTGGAGGAGTTGCGCTGAGCCTCCATCAGGGACACGAGTGAGCGAGTGAATTCCTGATCTGCGCTTTCAAAGTATGTCGGCTCTGAAAACTTGGCCAATCCCTTACAGATGGCAGCCGCGCGGGTAGAAGCAATGGCGCGAGCCCCCTGTCTACCTTGCTCTAAGCGCGCGTTCTCCAGCTCAAGTAATTTTGCGCTATCCTGTATTCCCTGTATTTGAGCGTCTGAAACAGGGCCTTGAAACTCCGGGCGCTCGAACGAGAGCCTAAGCGGAGATCCACCGCTGGGTAGTTCGACGCTGCCGGCGTTCTCTAGCATCTGAGGAATTCGGGCTAGTGAGAGAATGGCATCGCGAACTCTTAATCGAGCTTCGTCGCTACTGAACTCCGGAAGTTTAAGGAGGCCACCTAAGAGCGCCTTCAAGTACAACACTTCGCCATGCGAGGTCATGCGCGCGGCACCAATAGTAAGTGTTGTGCCCCAGACTTCCACGATAACAGAACCACTCATTGCAACGCTTGGCATTGGAAAGGCGAGAACGAGAAAGACACCGAGTAGAAGGCCAGCCACGCTATAGCGACATAAGGAACGTAAGCGAAAACGAACAAAGGGGTCGCTGCATTCACCAGCCCGTCGGATTACTCTCCAGGCGATGTACCCGACGGCACACAGGACTGAGCCAGCAAAATAGTATGCGAGGATTCCAAGCTGCGGCTGAACCCCGGCGACGCTGCCGACGATGAAGGTGGAGGGCAACAACAGAAGAACTACCAGGTTATTGGCTTGAAAAATCCAATAACGCAGATTGAGCCGTTCCTCTCTATCGCAGGCGCGCAGAATATATTCCGCACAAACTGCGATGAGGGTAATCCCCACTAAGAGAAGAACGCGAGTCAGTAATATCCGACTTCCGAGCAAACTGTCACCGCAACTCCATAGGACTAGCAATTCAACCCACAGCAAATGGCCGAGCAGAAGTCCGATGAAGGGCCAAGCAACCTGACGTGAACGGCAGTTCTTGAGTACAAGCACGCCCAAACTAGCGTGAAGCGCGCCAAGAATTATGATCCAGAGCATGCTCATTGAAGACGGCCCTCCAGAGATTTTTGCATATCCTCTGGGCTAATCGCCGCACGGGCTCCGCCGAGAGGGGAGATGGCAAGCCCTGGCTCAAAGTGCATCGCCAAGTCAGACAAGGACTCTTCTTGCCCCATCGCCAAACTGCGCAGTACGCAGCTTCGAAGCTCGGCGGAATTTCCGCGCCACAGGTGTCGCAGCGCCTTCTTTAAGATCTGGGAATCCAGGCTGCGGACACGTTGGGCACCTAAGGAGTCAGCAAACCACAAGGTCTGAGCAAAGATGTCATCAGGACGCTCGCGCAGCGGAGGAACGGCCAAATGTCGGCGGTGATATAGTTGAATGAGGCCATACGGCAAGCCTTTGGCGCGCGAAATAAAGTGCGGACTCACGGTCAGCAGCAAGAGCTTCTCACTTTGAAATTGCGAGCTGAAGAGATCGGCAAGCAGACCGAAGCGCTCAGCCGGGAGTCTGTCGACGCCATCCAAGATGAGCGCTGCGGAATGCGATGATGGATCGTGTTCGACAAAAGCGGCAACCTTTGCATCAAGATCTGAGCTCTTCTCGTATGCACAGTGAATGACGGTGATGTCTTTGATGTGGCGAAGGTGTGCTGCTGCCTGTGCGAGGGTGGATCTACCGCTGCCAGTTTCACCCGAAATTACAATAGCCCCAGGGCTGACACAGAATTCTTCCAACTGAAGTAGAACGGATCTCATCTGCGGAGAATAAGCGAGAATCGGAGCTCCGTAACGCGCCTGACCCGCCGTTGCCTGTTCACGTACTTCTACTAGCGCTTTCGAGATTTCAATTTGCTCTTGAGGTACTTCCGCTCCTTCATGCGAAGAGCAGTCGGCTGACTCAAGCAGCAGTGAAGAGAAAAAAACTTTGTTTCTGCAATGCGATTCAAAATCAGATTTGAGCGCTGTTAGCCAGGGTGCCGGTGGAGAAGAGGGTCCTGCGACCTCGCTCATTGCGGTGGAATCGCAGAGTAGTTTGGGTTCGAGTGGGAGCCCGCGACTTAGGTATACGGTACGAGTTGGGCCTGATTCGTCATGAAATGAAAGCGCGCGACAAAGGGGAGTTTCCTTGTCGCTTGCGGAGAGCCGCAAGGTACCAAGGAAGTAGCGAAGCGATCTAAGATTGCTTTCGCTTCTAAAAAATGGATCGTTAAGCAATTTTGAAAATGCCTCACGAGTTAGTAAGGCGTAGCCGGTCACCAGGATATAGCCAACGCCAGCAAAGAAGAGCAGCAGCCACAGTGCTCCAGCCGGTGAAGCCTGGTAAATTCCCAGCGCGGCGGGAAGCAAAGAGTTCGTTACCATTAAGAGCGCGAAGGAAAGCAGGCCCGACCAGAAGATCGTTTTTAGCTGACATGCGAGAAGGTCCTCTTTCGTCTTCCAGTACGAAATGCCGCACATGCTGAGAAAGTAAATTCCAAACGTCAGCATCGACCAATTGAAGTAACGAAAGAGCGGGCCTTCTAGGGGCTGCAAAGTGCCATCAGGCATGCGCTCTATGCCGCCCTCGATGTACCCAAAAAACGAAAGAACGAAAAGCACGGCATAATTGATCTGAAAGAGCCAAAAGGGAATGCTATTCAATGCTGCAGGCGCTGCTATCGTAAGGATAAAGTACCCAAGCGCAGCCATGAACACGATTCCGCCAGCGTATATCAATTGCGACATTAGCCGAATGTAGGGCCCATGCAGATCCAACAACTGTACGACGAGCAGCGGATTGCTCCAGCAGAGATAGCAGGGAATAAATAGCAAGAACGCGCGTTTTCCAGCAGAAGGTGGCAGGTTTCTACCTGCCCAACAAAATAGTGCGAGCGCCATCAGGTTAGTTACGACGAGCCAAAAGTATATTGTCTGCGCGTGAATCATGCGAGCAGCTCACGAACAAAGAGAGAGGCGTTCACGCCTCCGAAGCCATGTGAATTTACGAGGGCGTTCTTTATCTTGGTACGCGGCCTAAAGGAGTCTAAGCGCAAATTGCACTCAGGATCCGGCATTCGATAGTTGTAGTTCGGCGGCAACTCCTTCTTATGAATCGCCAATGCGGCCGTCGCCAGTTGCAAGGCACCAGCCGCGCCGAACGGACTGCCGATGTTGCCTTTGATCGAGGAAACGGGAATCTGCGCCGCACGTTCCCCGAACGCATGCATCAGAGCGCTTGTTTCGATAATATCCATTTGACGATCGCTTGTGCCGTGTGCATTTACATACTCAGGCAGAATCTTTCCATTCTTTGTGACAGCGAGAATTGTTTCGGACCAGCGTTTGCCCGACTTGTCCATTCCAAAAAACTCATTTTGATTCTCGTACTGTTGCGAGAACTCGGAGAGCTCCGCGTAAATCGGAGCTCCACGGTCGAGTGCATGCTCCAATTCCTCGAATACAAATATGCCCGCACCTTCGGCGAGCACCGATTTCGTGTGTCTTCGATCAAAAGGGCACAGCGCGGTATCGGGGCAATCATTTTGAGTGTTCAAAAAATTGGCCGCGCTAAACAGGTTCAGCGTAAAATGATTTACGGCACAATCGGCTGCACCGGCAATCGCAACATCGCTCAAGCCGGCGGTGATGCGTTCCATTGCGGTGCCGATGGCGGTTAGGCCGCTGGCGCATGCCGTCGAAAGCGTAACGGTGTAACCGCGAATTTGTTCGGCAAAAGCAATCGCACACGCAGGTAAATTTATGCTGTATTTGGCGATCCCATGCGGGTCAAAGGTGCCAGCCACATAAGCGCGGCCCGCATAAGGATTGCGAAAAACTTGTTCGTCTACAAATTCGAAGGAGCTGGCTCCCGCACCAATAACAACATCGGTGCGCACGGGATCGAAACATGTGATTCCTGCATCGGCTTTTGCGAGACGGGCAGCAGCGAATGCAAATTGAGTGGCACGTGAGTAGTATGAAATCTGTTTTTCATTTAGAAACGCACGCGGTTCAAAATCACGCACTTCTCCGGCAATTTGCGAAGGAAAACTGGAAGCATCAAAAAGACTAATGCGATCGATGCCCGTCTTGCCTTCGACTAAACTTTTCCAAAAAAGTTCTTTGCCGATTCCGATCGGTGAGACGATCCCGACGCCGCTAATTATCACACGTCGCTTGGAGCGGGAGAATGTTCTGAAGCGTCTCAAGCGCCGGCGCTTGCGGGAAGGAAGGGCCGAAAATAATCGTCCGATCATAAAGATCTAAACCTTAAAGCGGTATCGACAAAGCGCCAGCTGCAGGGCTATACGACGAAGAGACTCTTAGTGTGCAGCAAACTCAACAGAATGTCGACGAGTTGCAGCTAGTTGCCGCATTTTGAGCCTGCTTAGCGCACTGTAGCAAAATGTTACAGTGCTTCGCGGAGTGAACGGCGAACCAAAAAGTTTTCTGTGGAATAGCACTCAGTGTTTGAAATCGCGCCCTCGGTGATTTAAATTAAATGAATTCAGGGAGATCTATGCAGAAACTTCGTGGGCCGATCCTTGTTGTTGATGATGAGGTCGCTGTTGCAAATGAGCACGCTGAGCTTATATCTGAGCTCGGATATAGTGCCCTTGTACTGGATGACCTTACGCAGTTTGAGCATACCTTACGTCTGAATCCCGAAATCGAGCTGGTGCTGTTGGATCTTAATTTGCCAGGGATTTCCGGTGAGCAGCTCCTCAATCGCCTCCGGATGCTGCGCCCCGATGTCGGTGCGATTATGGTTACGGTCGTGAACGATCTTCAAACAGCTGTTCGCACGGTAAAAAGCGGCGCATTTAACTATTTGTTGAAGCCGCTTGAGTCTTCGTCTCTCCAGCGTGTTCTAGAATCCTATTTTTCATCGGTTCCACGTCCGCTGTCAGAAGATCCTCGATTTGCCGCTTTCCTGACATCAAGTAGCAAGCTTCTGCCGATTCTTGAGCGGGCTGCATCGTTTGCAACGAGCGATCTCCCGGTCCTCGTTGAGGGAGAAGCAGGTCTGTGCCAACAGGCTTGGGTTGTACCGTAGTCTTGCCTCTTTCAGCTTGTCAACATCTGCCCTCATAGCTCCAGGGTCTTCGACAACGAAAACCGTTTGCACAGGTAGGTCGCCCAGTAGTTTGTCCAGCTGAAGAAATGTTGTCTGGCACTGCTCCAAAGCCTGCTCACCATTTTCCGCTGCTGTAAACCGAGGGTTTTTCTGAGTCCATCGAGCGGTGGCGATCACATAAAGCGCCATGCTGGCAAAGTAATTCTCACTTCGCCGCATTGCTTCCGCTTTGTTGCATAGATCTTTTCCGTTGGCGGATGGTGAATGCAACGTTTTCAGTACTTCTGTCGCTCTATCGGTCCAGAACTGCGACTTCGACGAAAACGCAGCGTTCAGTGCGAAATAAAAAGTGATACTTTCCATTGTATTATTTTTTTTGATCACGTGGTTTCTATTATGTACAAACGTTACTAACAAAAAAAAAAAATTAAAAAAAAAAAAAAAAGAAAAAAGAAAAAAAATAAAAAAAAAAAAAAATAAACAATTAAATTTCATAAACTTTCATTTATTTATTTTTAAATCTCTTTCTCTCGATCTCTTAAAAAAAATGTCGCAAGAGCCATGGGATGAGCTACCTGCCGTAGTGATGGATAATGGTAGCGGCAACGTCAAGTGTGGCTTCGCAGGTAAAGACGTACCTTCTGTTATCTTCCCTGCCATCACGAGCCACCCTCGTTCCAACCCACAGGGCCCTGTGCTGGTCGGGGACCGCGCGTTGGCCGCCACAGGCCAAGTGTACAAGCACCCCCTTGAGCACGGCATCGTGACCGACTGGGACGGCCTGGAGCGGCTCTGGCGTCACGCCTACGAAGAGCTGCAGGTCCCTTCGACCGAGAGGGCGATCGTTGTCACCGAGGCACCACTGAACCCTACCAAGAACAGAGAGCGGATGGCAGAGTTACTCTTTGAGCAGTTTCAGGTGCCTGCACTGAACTTTCAGATTCAGGCGGTGATGACCATGTACAGCAACGGACGTGTGGATGGCCTTGTGGTGGACAGTGGTGACGGCATCACGCACACGGTGCCAATCTTTGAGGGCCGCACCGTTGGCGGTGCCATCCGCCGCAGTGACATCGCCGGCCGCGACCTCACGGAGTGGATGATGGAACTCCTCAACGACGAAGTCACCAGCAAGACCTTCACCACCAGCGCAGACCGTGAGTTAGCCCGCCAGCTCAAAGAACAGAGCTGCCGTGCCAGCCTCGACTTTGAAGGAGAGCTAGAAGCTATTGATAACGGCAAGGTGGAGGACGAACCAGTGACACTGCCAGACGGGACGCAGATATCTTTTCCGAGAGCGAAGATCTGCTGCCCCGAGTTGTTGTTCAACCCACAGATTGCAGAGCGGCACGCCTCGAGCCTGC
>JAFLCA010000042.1 GCA_017302875.1 Deltaproteobacteria bacterium | reverse complement strand
GGATGGCAAGTCACGCGACACGGATCGCGACGGTTGTCCCGATGGCGCTGAAATTCTGTCAGGCTCTGATCCGCGCGATGCCTCCAGTCGTCCGAGCGATGACGCTGATGGAGATTGCTTGAGCGCATCGTACGAGGCCTCTGTCGGTACGAATCCCTCCCTCGCTGATAGTGATGAGGATGGGCTGCGCGATGATTTTGAGTTAGCCGTAGGTGCCTCACCGCTCAATGCGGACTCGGATGGCGACGGAATATTGGACGGAAAAGAGTTCTCTCTTGGAAGCGATCCGACTCGCAGCGATCCACACGAATAGTAGTACTCATGCAGGCCCAGGCTTTCCCCTTTGTTGCCTTTCTTTCCGTGGTCTGGCTCGTTTGTGTGTGCGCGCTACTGTCTGCCTGCAAGGCTGTTCTGCAGTGGGGCTTGCAGGCGCGTAGCGAAGAGGAAAATTCCTTTCAGGCTCTTTCATTTCTCTCCCTTATTTTAGTGACCGCGATGGCGGTACTGTGGGTCACTCCCTATCAGGCTTCCAATTTAGGGATCTCAGACTCTGTAGAGTATGCGGTGGCGGCCGAGCGCATGCTCAACCAGGGAACGTACTCGCTGCAAATTGAAGGACACAATCTGCCCCCGCGCTATGCGCCGTGGTTCTCGGCGCTCTTTATTGTTCCGTCGATGATTCTAACCAGCCCGAACCTTGGCAACTCGATCTGGCCGATTCTTGTTTTTGCCATGCTAGGTGTCAGCATTGCCTTCTGCGTCGGCAGAAGGCTTTCCGGAAATTGGGGAGGAATTTTATCCGCCTTTGCTGTCCTGCTCGATCCAGGCTATCGCTATTTTTCCAAATTTCCGATGACGGATGTACCGTCTGCCGTTCTCGTACTTCTTATTTTGACGCTCTGTTTGGTTGTCACCACACGGAAGGAAAAAAGCGACTGGTCTTTTCTAACGCTTGGGGTGTTGTGCGCTTTAGTGGCAAGTCTGCGAATCACTTCTGTTCTGGTGGTGGTGCCGGTGCTATGGGCTGCCGTCTTTGCGGTCGAAAAGAAGGGGATGCTCAAGCGCTTGTTGCTTGCGCTCTCCCCGGTGCTTTTTTTCTTCGCGGTGCAAGCCGTCTATCAGCTTGCGATTTTTGGTTCACCCTTGCGTAGTGGTTACGAATTTTGGGTACCCTGGCCCTATGATTTTTTCAGCAAGGTTTTCTCGCTTAACTACCTTGCCACCAATCTGGCTACACTCTCGCTGCATACGCCCACAGTTTTGTTTGTCGTGCTTTTCTTAGCCGGTTGGCCCGTGTTACGCGAGAAGCAAGGAGCGGCGCGCCTCGATCGCGAGGCTTTCTTCAGATTTTTCAGACTCGTGGGATACTTCGCCGTTCCGCTTGTTGCCTTGTATTTGCTCTATTTTTATTCAACAAGCCGGTTCTATCTGCCCATGTCGGTTGCATTGTATGCGTTGATTGGATCGTTTATCGGCGCTTTTCTGGGGCCGATTGAGAAGCACCGCGTCCCCGCGTTGGTGTGTCTATTGGTAATCGCTGCCGGAGCTGCCGGGTGGCGGAGCTCGGCCCCGATTGATCCTCCGGCACGAAGGATCGCTGCTGACATTATGGCACGCACCACGGCCAACGATGCGCTCATAGTTACCGGTCTTGATCCCGTATACCTAGAGCCGCTGGTACTACGGGGCACGACTCGCACGGTGTTGCCGATTTCGCGCCGCATCGAATATGCATCAAAGGTAGTAGCTTGGGCTCCTTTATATTACCGCGAACCGTACCCGCAGGATTTGACTACCCTGCCGCGCGAGTATCTCCTCGAGGCGGGCGGGCGCGACGTTGTCTCCAGCGTGGCTCTCGATGGCGACGATGTGGTCGGTACCGCTTTAGCTTCCGGGCGACCGGTGTACATAGAGACTTCTGCGCTGGAGCCGGGTGAACTAAAACAGTTCACAGATCGATTTACGATGCTAGAGATGGGGAAGGGGCTCTTCCAGGTTACCGGAACTTGGGGTAATTCTTAGTGAGCTTTCGCTTCACTGGAAACCTGCTATTCTAGGAGGGTAAGGTTTTTCCGTATCATTACTAGTAGACACTGAACAGTTTCGTTTGTTCTGTCTTGAGGATCGCATGCCATCAATTGTTGCTCGCGCTGTTGTTATCTTCGCTCTTATCCTTAGCGCGGGTTGCGCTCCTCATGGCCCTCCTAAGCCTCAGCCGGTGCAGGATCCCTGGGAAGGCATGAACCGGAAGATCTTCTGGTTCAACGACAAAGCTGACACCTATTTCCTCGCTCCCGTCGCGCGTGGCTATGAGTACATCACGCCGAAGCCGGTTGAGAACTCTATCCGAAATTTTTTCTCTAACTTACGCTTCCCGGTTCATTTCGTAAGCGAACTCATTCAGTTTAAGTTCTCGGATGCCGCGGAACAAGCCGGGCGCTTCATCGTGAATACTACGATCGGTGTTGTGGGTCTTTTCGATCCAGCAACCGACATGGGGCTTCATGGCACGCAGGATGATATCGGGGTTGCTTTCGGATATCACGGTGTTCCGGAAGGCCCGTACCTCGTGCTGCCATTCCTCGGGCCGTCGAATGTGCGTGACGCCATCGGACGAATTGGCAATCTGCTTCTTGATCCTTTGTTCTTTGCTTCTCGTATCGGCGAGACTTCCGATGGCAAAGATTGGGTTCTGACTGGGCTCTACGCGCTTGATATCGTAGATACTCGAGCCAGCTTGCTCGAGGCGGTGAAGACAGCCAAAGAGAGCTCGTTGGATTACTATCTATTTGCTCAAAGCGCATACCATCAGTATCGCCAGGGTCTGATTTATGACGGTAACGCACCGGATGATGAGGATGGTTTGGAGTATAGTGATGAGCCGACCAAGGAAGATAAGGAGGAACTGCCGGCAGGGCTGCCTTAATCGGCTCTTGCTGACGCGGTAACTGCCCCTGGAGATGGTAGAATTACCCCCTGCCGGATAGGCGTCATCCCGCTGAGAATCCCCATAACTATTGTATGGGTTTTTCAGAAAAAGGGGGTTTTGTGGCTCTTCATAGTTCGCGCACCGGTCGCTTTGCTAGCCAGGCCGGAAATGGATCCGGCACGATCATTGTGTGGGTTGGCGCCGCCTCTGTCGCTATATTTATCTTCTACGGAATTATCGACTGGATCGTCTCGGTCAAGAATGATCGAGTTGCTCAGCGCGAAGAACAAGCTGAACGCAACGGCCCCTCGAAACCTTTCGTGCCAAGAGCAATCCCGGGATCGCAAGTCACCTATTAATGTCCGAGCAGCCTAGAATTGTACCTCGCTGCAGCAAGGGCTTGGGTATAGAGTGTTCACGTCGGCGCCTTGTGGCGCAGGCGTGGTGTCGATTTTGAAAGAGAATACTTCCCGCATGGAACAAGGCGCCCGCCCAGGATACTTCCGACTCTTCTGGAGCTGGGGTACCTTGGCGCAAATCGTAAGCCTGTGCGTTTTCGCCTTTATATTTTGTTATCTATGCGGGCAGCGCGGCATATTCCCGCTCGACCAGTCCATAGTATTTGACGGTGCGTATCGCATCCAGCGCGGACAGATTCCATTTCGCGATTTTGTCACTCCGCACAGCCTGTTGGTGCTCTATTTTCAATCGCTGCTTTTTTCTGTCTTCGGTACCAGTTATTCCAGCTATCTTTTGGGGGCTGCGCTTCTCAATGTGATCGCCGTCGTATTTTCGGTGCGCATCATCTCTATTTTGTTCCCCCAGCGGCGCTTGAGCGCGCTGAGCGCAGGCGTGCTGACTTCGGCCTGGTTTCTTGCTCCTTTTGGCACTCCCTTTGGCGAACAGTGCGCCTTTTTGCTTGGCCTTATCGGAATCGATTGCTTACTGCGGGCTCTGCTGGAGGTCGATGAATCTCATCCGACAGCCCACATGCGTGGGGTTGTGGTCGCGGGCTTTTTGGCCGGTGCCTCCTTCTATGCCAAACAAAATGTGGCGCTCTTTCTCTTGCCATTTTTTCTCTGCACGCCGTTGATTGTATGGACCCCTGATTGGCGGCGAGTGGGAGTAATTCTTCTGGCTCTACTCGGTGGCTTCGCTGTTGCGCTCGCTCTTCCGCTGCTGTTCGTTATTCTCAGTGGAGGGTGGCAGAATTTTTCATACTTCTATGTCCTGCTTCCGATAGCCACTGCCTTACGACGTTTCTCTTATGGGCAAACGATAGCGGGTGGAAATGCTCTTAGTCTTTGGCTGGCGGTCGTCGTTGTCGTCTCGGCGGGGTTGCTTTCCATTCGCCGACCGCTTTCCGCGCACCTTCATGCTCTGTTTGCGGCCCGCACACGCTTGATGCATGAAAGCGTGGCTGCCTGGCTCGCGCTGTACTGCCTCCTCATTTCACATTTTCTTCGTCGTAGCATGCTTAATAATCCGACCATGGCTGATGTCTATATCGGACTCGTGGTTGGCATTGTGGGAGCACTTGTGGTCGAGCGAGATACGCGGTCCGCTCAACGCTACAAGAAGGTGTTTCTCGGATTCGTTGCCATAGTGTTTGCATTTGGTTGTTTTCTTTCGTGGCAACGTAAGGTGCATGAATCCGTCAAGGATTCGACCTTTGCGCAGGGGCTTCCCATCGCGGGACTTGAACCTCTGCGCTGGGGAGAGCCCACGCTGTTGTTTGATGGTGATTTAAAGCAGGATGAAGAAGGGCTGGATCTTAGTGCTGCTTCCCTCGTCGAATTGGTGGAGTTTCTACAATCTGACGACCGCAATTTCTTTATATTTCCGGATTTCACATTTCTATATGCAGTGACCGGAAAACCATCGCCGCAGCCGCTGCTCTTTTTTCATCGCGGCCTGACGTATCCGCCTGAGTACGATGTAGCGGTCGATAGCTGGATTGTCGAAAGCCTTATCGCCAATCAAGTTGGGGTGGTCGTTCTTGAGCAGAAATCTTTCTTTGGCACCGCTAAACGGCTGGCCGATTTCCCTCTTCTCGAAAGCTTTTTAAGTAGCAATTTCAGCGAATATCGCCAGATAGGGCCGTTTAAGATTCTCGTTTTGCGTGCCGTCGACGAACCCAGCGAGTAGTTCCCCCGCGTGTTTGATTGTGTTTGGGGCCTCTGATAGGCTTTTACGCGTGCATCACCGAGTTCTCATTTCTAGTTCCAGTTTCCTCGACACGCCAGGGCAGCATCTCGACTTGCTTAAGTCCTCCCCACTTGAAGTGGTTAGCGCGCGTGGGCCGCTTTCAGCGGAGAAAATAATTTCCATAGTTCAAGCGCAGGGCCCATTTGCCGGATTTATCTGTGGCGAGGATGAGTTCAACTCTGACGTCATTGAATCCATTGCTCCGCATGCGAAGGTGATCAGCAAATATGGCGTGGGGATTGATAAAATCGATCTTTCGGCGGCAGAGCGGAACGGCATAAAAGTCGCAAATACGCCTGGCGTGAATCATACCACCGTGGCGGAGCTCACTATCGGGCTGCTGCTTAGTCTGGTGCGGCAGATTCCTGAGCACAATTCCTACGTGCACGCAGCGCAATGGCGCCGTTTGACGGGGGTAGAACTTGCGGGCAAGACGCTCGGAATTGTGGGATTTGGCCGAGTCGGACGCGAAGTCGCCATACGAGCAATGGCGTTCGGTATGCAGGTGGTCGGCTATAATTCTTCGTGGTCACGCGACCACCGCACCTTTGCCCATGACGTGAACCAGGTTTACGCTTCGCCGCTCTTTGGAAAACGCGCCCCCTTCTTGCGGCACGTGCGCGACATTGAAACTTTGCTGGAGGAGTCGGATTTTGTCTCTTTGCACATGAATCTTACCAAGGAGAACAGAAACTTCCTTAACGCGACTCGTTTAGCCCGTTGCCGCCGAGGTGTTTACATTATCAACGTCAGCCGAGCCGCTCTGGTCGAAGAGTCCGCTATCGTTGCAGGCCTAAGAAGTGGGGCGATTGCCGGCTATGCGACCGATGTTTTCGAGCCAGCCCCGGTGCTTCCCGGCAACCCGCTTTTAGGGCTGCCAAACGTAGTCCTAACCCCTCAAATTGGTTCAAGAACTGTCGAGAGCGTTGAGCGCCAAGGGACCTTCGCGCTGCGTAACCTCTTGGATGTCCTACGTGCCCCTACGCACGGGTCGCTTTAGCGTCAAAGCTCGCAAATTTTTGAGAGGTTATTCTTTTGTTAGAAATTGCTTTGTGATACAATTCACGAGGTTGATTTACAACTAACGTTCTAAATCGACTGCTTATTTCAGCGCTCTATTACAAAAGTCAGTAGCCCGCTTTCCAGGGAATTCACTGCCGACTTTCGCTTTGATCTTTTCGTTGCCCAGTCATGCTCCGAGTTCTCGGTTCCAGGCTTGTGCGTGGTCCGAGTTCGACATGGTTCTGCAGCGAATCAAAGTTTGGCAGACAATTACTTGTATTTCTAATCACGTATCGAAAGAGCTTCGCGCCTTTCGTCGTGCTTACAAGACCCTGTGGGAGATTTGATGAGCGGGAGCGAAATTTCACTTCATTCACGATCTGTTTCGACGTCCCTCGGTGAAGGCGCGTCTTCTAATGACCGGCCCATGCGTTCGCCGGTGGAGCCAGTAGAGAAAGTTGCACCTGAGCCCGCACCGGTTGCAACGTTGGCTCAAGTTGCATTTTATGAAGATCGGCGCGGTACCGCCGGAGTATCTGTTGAGCAACAGCGCGTTGAGCGCTTGAGTTCTTTGCTTGGTTCCCACCGCTATGTTTCTTTTCAGCTGGTCGACGATGATGGTCGGCGTGCTGTGCATCTTACTCGTCCAAAGGATCGGCCCGATTTGATAGCAGTCCACGTAGCAAACGAGACCACTCTTCCCTCCGGCGCGCGTTATTCAAGTTTGGAGGTTCGCTCGTTCTTCGGTGTGAAGGGGGGTGCGGTCGAGGCTGAATTCCCGGACGCGGCTGCTCGACTCGATCAGGTGCTTGATCGCGTAGAAGCTTTTATGGCGGCTCGCGCTACGCGACCTCTGATGGTCAATGTGAGCACACAGGGCTTCCACGAGCGTAGTCGCCATTTAGTGCTCGGGCTCGCCGACACTGGGGGGCAGGATCAATTCATCGAAGATATTGCTAAGGTGACCGCGGATCTCGGATTTCAAGTTGTCAACGTCAACCGCGGTGGGCCGAGTCATCCCGATCTTGGATTTGTTCGAGAAGGCATGCATTACGGGGCAGATGGTGTGGATATGCTTTATCTGCACGATGGCAACGATGCTTTTATTCGAAAAGAAGACATGTATGACACCGTCGAACCTGTCGAGGGTGAAGATGGCTTTTCAAAAAGCCGCATCGTGCAGGAAGGTCCTTGTCACAAACTCGCAGCTATTTTGCTCCAACATCTTCGTACGGAGCGGCATCCGGTTGCGCTAGTTGGGCATTACGCAGACGGCGGCGAGACTATTCGTCTGTGCACCAACCTCATGCGACTTGAGGGCAGAGAAGTTCCTAAAGTGGTTCACATTCCGCACTCTACCGGCCTTCTCAAGGCTGAGCGATTGCAAGCAGACGGGGGCACGGTGGATCCAGGATTGCGCATTCCCGATCGTGTTCGAACCGAGTCTGAGGTTTACGAGAGCACGGACGTTCTTTTGTCCACTTCGCGAGACATGACTGAGTCACTCGAGAACGGATATGGAACTCGAGTGCATGATACGATCTTAATCGGAGTTCAGACCGATCGTTTCCATCCACGCGAACCCGGAGTTGGGCGCGACGATCCGCGTTACGACGCGGTCTGGCAGGATTTGAGTAAGATCTCAGGTCGATCGATTCCTGAACTCCAAGCGGCCCAGATGGTTTTGGAATATAGCCGCACCTCCGCAGCAAAAGACAAAGGCACAACCATCAGAGCTTTTGCTGAGTCTTTGAAAGAGGCCGATCAGGATCGAATCTTGGTGATGAACATTGCCGACCCGAATGGCAAGGGTGTTGGAGAGCTTGACCGCGCGCATGCGCGTGAGTTGCACGACTTGATCGATACCTTGGGTTTACGTGGAAAGATCATTACGCAGGGAAATTTCCCGAATGAGAGATGTGCTCTCTTATGCCAATTGGCGGATGTCTATATTTCTTCCGCCAAACTTGAGCCGTGGGGAATGGCTGTGCAGGAAGCTGCCGCTAGCGGATTACCGATTGTTGCGTCGACTGCGGTGGCCATTGCGAGCGAGCGCCTCGTCGGAGACCAGAGAAAGACAATTTATGAAGGTGGGCAGCCGGTTCTTACGAAAGGACCGGGGGCTTTAATGTTCAAACCGGGCGATTATCGCTCAGCAGCGTTCGCGTTGAACCGTCTTCTCAATGAAGGTGGTCAAGAGGAGCGGCAGTCCATCGCCAAGGGTGCATATGACGCCGTTATTCCGGAATGTACCTGGCCGCGTATTTTGACACGGCTGTGGGGAGAACATCTCGGGGTTCAATTTAAAGACGGTCTTGTAGTTGCCGACAACGATCCTAGTAGGGACAGCTAATACCCGGCATCTGGTGACCGCGAACCAGGCCTTCGTCAAAGCCGGTGGCCTAGGGAAACGCGCTGAGCCGATGGGACTGTTCGTCTTTGACCGTAGCTTGAAGTTCGCACCCGCCCTTGATACATACATTGAATCTCGCTGTTACTCTGGCAGCGCTATCGTTCCCGTGTGTTTACGCAGGGTCGATACTAATTTTTGAAACCCCTCGGGAGTGTTCTTATGTCAGACCCTGCTGCAGAAGTATTGGTTCGCGGCGACATGGTGGGCGATAAGCCGCTTATCGGACCATCGCATATTTTGCGAGCGAAAAATCTTTACGTTGAGCTTAAGAGCCTTAAGCCAAAGTCAGTAATAGCGATCTGTGGTCCTTCAGGCAGTGGAAAGTCCGAAATTGCGTCACTGTTGGGGAGCGCTTTCATCCGCGACGGACGCCCCGCATACGTTTTATCCTGTGACAATTATCCTTGGCGACCTCCACGCTCGAATGATGCTCATCGCGTTGCTCTTCATGAACAGTACGGCGAGCGCGGACTCGAGGGATATCTCGGAACGAATCACGAAATCGATTTCGGCCGCATCGCTGACTTAGTTCGTGAGTTCAAGAATGGCGCGCCCAGTCTTGCCCTTAGAATAATGGATACGACCAATCATTTTGTACATAACGATCGAATGATTCTCGATACGAGTGGCATCGATGTGTTGGTGCTTGAAGGTACTTGGGCCGGAACCATTGTCGGCCCCGATAGCCGCGTATTTTTGGAAACTAATTTCCAAGAGACCTTAGAACATCGCCGTAAGCGCGCACGCGACCCGATCACGCCATTCGGTGAAACGGTGCTCGGAATCGAGCAAGCTAAGCTCGATAAGATCAAAGAGCAATGCGAGCTTGTGGTGAATGTTGCAGGAGAAGTTCGTAAACGCGGCTAGATATCACTGGCAGCTCTTACGCGAATATTGATTAATTGCATTAGCAGTTTCTCGGTGGTGCGACGAACGTACGTTTCGTCCTGCGTTTCCGGGCTGGCTCGAATGTAACCTTGTAGATGTAATTATGAATCCGAAATTGGTGGATACCTCAGAGAAGCGCTTGCGTGGCGTGATGTTCAACGCATATCCCGACAGTATCGGAAGTCGCCTTTCAGACAGCGTGAACTTGTTGGCCCGCGATGAGCTTAAGGGCGCTTTTTCTCTTTTTTATATTCTTCCAACCTTTTTCAATAGCGATCTCGATCGCGGCTTCTCGATCATCGACTACAACCTCAACCGCGATCTCGTTTCGCCAGATGATTTGGCTAAGCTTGAAAAGCTGCAAATTCTTCTTAAGTTTGATTTGGTATTGAACCATCTTTCCGTTGGTTCTCCGCAGTTCCGAGATATGCTGAAGCACGGCGACGCCTCGGAATTTAAAGACTTCTTCATTAACTGGAATGAATTCTGGCAAGCTGAGGGTGAATTAGGTGCGGATGGCGTTGTAACTCCGAAGGCCGAGCATCTACAGAAGCTGTTCATGCGCAAGCCGGGTCTGCCGATCCTCAAAGTACGCTTTCCAGATGGGACAGAGCGCCCTTACTGGAATACCTTTTATCAGCAGGTAGACTATCATCCCATCGCTTCCGCAGACTTGGCGGGGCTTCAGTTGTCCACTGAGCAGGTGGAGCGGATTGCGGTACAGATTAATGCTGCTATAGCGGCCAAGGAGAAGGTTTCCTCCCTTACCTTGGATGTCCCTCCCGCAACGCGCGATAAAATTATTGATATCGTCGAGAAGAAGCGCACGTACTTAGGCCAGATGGATCTTAACGCGCGTTCAGAGAAGGTGTGGAAGTTCTATGAAGAGACCTTCCGCAAATTGAAAAGCTACGGTGCCACACTAATTCGTCTCGATGCGTTTGCGTATTTGCACAAGCAGCCGGGGATGGTCAATTTCTTTAATAAGCCTGAAACCTGGAATTATCTAGGGCGGCTTAAGGAGATGGCAACCAACGCGGGGCTGATCCTTTTGCCTGAGATTCACTCTGAGTATGGAATTGGCTTACACGAAGAGGTAGCGAATGCCGGATACTCTATTTACGATTTCTTCTTTCCCGGTTTAATCCTCGATGCGATTGATCGCGCAAATTGTGGGCCGTTGTTGGCCTGGATTCATGAGATTCGAGCAAAGAAATTGTTCACCATCAATATGCTTGGATGTCACGACGGCATTCCTGTTTTGGATTTGAAGGGGCGGCCTGGCCGAGCTCTTCTTGGCGATCAGGAAATTGATGAAGTAGTTACCCGAGTAATCGATCGCGGGGGCAGAGTTAAGAATCTCTACGGCCCGGATGGAAAGAAGATTTCCTATTATCAGGTTAATGCCACGTTCTTTAGCGCGCTCGGGGAAGATGAACGCAAATTTTTGCTGGCGCGAGCAGTGCAAATGTTTATGCCGGGCATCCCGCAAGTGTGGTATCTCGACTTATTTGCGGGCAAGAACAATTACCAGGCTGCTGATTGCGGCGGGGCTGCCGGACACAAGGAAATCAATCGGACGACCTTAAGCTTGTCTGATATTGAGACCGGACTAAAGCGTCCAATTGTGCAGAGACAACTTGAACTTATAAAACTCCGCAACTCCTCAGTTGCCTTTGACGGAGATCTCGTTGCGACCACAGAAGGAGAGCACCTTCTGCAGCTGGTTTGGACAAACGAAGGAGCGCAGGCCTCGCTGTCTGTGGATTTCCGTACCCATAGCTTTGAGATTCAAGTTCGCGGCCGCGATGGTGTTTCTAAGCAGATTAGCTCTTCGTAAGACGGCCCCAATATTGGACCTGCCCGCCTAATGCACTGAAACTGTTGAGTGATTTTGCTCTCGTTGGGGGCATACCAGGATCGCTTGGTTTGATTAGCCGTAGGCGATATGAGAGAATATGCGGGCCATTGAATAAGTAGTTCTCACCGCGTATCCCCTATGACCGACAGGCAAAATCAATCTCAAGCTTCCCAAGCTGCCTCAACCGCGCACGATATACCTGTAGATCCGGCGCGGAGTTCTGTTGAAGGGAGGCCGCTTTCGCGTGATCTCTTGTCACTTTTCCCGCAGCTCACCCTATACCCCGAACTTGCTGCAAAAATTGAGGCTGCCTTTCGCACTGAAGCCCGTCGCTTGGACGTTGTCTTTACGGATGTAGACAATACTCTTGTGCCTGGAACCGGACTACCCGAGGCGGAGATGCGGCGTGGCATGGAGGCGGCATCCAAGCTTATCGAATACATTAGTCCAAAGCCAATCGCTTTAATTCCAATTACTGGCAGTGGATGGAACACTGATACGGCGACTACAAAAAGTGTGCGGCATCGTATTCAGACCGGCGAGATTCCGAGCTATCAGCACGCCCTGATCACGGATGGGGGGATGATGGCCCTTGGGAGAGATGCGGCGGGTAACTTTCATGTGGATCACGACTACCAAGAGCGCCTTGCCCAACTGAAAGCGCACTTCAATCCGGAAGGCGTGTTTGAAATCGCAAAATGGGTAGCTGATCGCTTGAATCGCGGTAGTTTGAAGGGCTTGGGTCCTATAAATTTTGAAGATGTTGCCGCGATAGATCCGAATTCTCCGGCTTGTCGCGTCTATTTGCAGGAACATGTGCATCCGCTGGGTGCCATCACGGATGCAAAAATTTGCTTCTACTTTTATGCAAATAACACCGATGAGCGCGATGCCGTTGAGCGTTTATTCCGAGAAGAGCTTGAAGGCTACTCTATTGTTTGTTGTGAGGAGCGCGATTTCGGTAATGTGAAGAGGGCAAGCTCAAGACCTTCCGCTGAGGTGTCCAAATATTGTCTCGATATTACCCCGGTTCATAAGGGCACCCCAGTTGAATACTTTTCCAAACTTATTTCTGATGCGGCGGACGCCTTGCAACTGAAGTATGGTGGGGCTCCATTACAGATCGTCACCTGGTATTGCGGCGATGCTGCGAATGATCTTGTCGCGGCGCGACGTCCAGAGGTTTCTCGAGTGGTCATGGTGGGCGGTGCAAATGAAGAATTGATTCGCCACCAACCTGATCTAGCTCGACACAAGAAGGTGTATCTTGAGACCAGTCCATCCCGAGTTGGAGCTGCCAGCATCCATCGCGCTCTTGCAGCTGATAGCCTCTTCTAGTTTAGTCTGAAACTCTGGATTCTGATTGAGAATAGAGTCCTTCCTCATTATAGTTGTTGCGAACTAATCACCATGGAGTGTTCGCGGTATGACGAACTTATGGGGCATTGATCTCGGTGGGACCAAGCTCGAAGGCGTGGTCTTGAATTCTCAAAACCTCCTTGAGCCCCTATGCCGATTGCGAGTTGATACCGAAGCGCAGCATGGGTATGCGCATATCCTGGGGCAAATCGAGAAGCTGGTAGCGTTGATGCAGGAGCATGTCGGAAGCTCCGCAAGTCAGATCGGATTTGCGACTCCCGGAGTTCTAGATCCAAAGCTCTCTACCATGAAGAACTGCAACACGACCTGTTTGAATGGTCAAAGCTTGCTAAGCGATTTAGAAAAGAAATTAGGCCTGTCAGTCCGTCTCGCTAATGATGCCAATTGTTTTGCCTTGGCGGAGGCTCGCATGGGAGCGGGCAGAGGTGCCAAGAATGTGTTCGGCGTTATCATGGGTACCGGCGTGGGCGGAGGTGTTGTTCTGAATGGACAGGCGCTTACTGGCCTCCAGGGTATCGCCGGAGAGTGGGGGCACAATGTTTTAGATGCGAACGGTCCTGACTGTTACTGCGGGAAAAAGGGCTGCGTCGAGAAAATTATTTCTGGTCCGGCCACCGAGTCATACTATCAGCAACAAAGCGGTAAGGCGCTTCGGCTTAAGGAAATTGTCGCGCTCCACCGTTCCGGTAACGATCCCATTGCAACACAAACGATTGAACGCTTGGCCACTTACTTTGGTCGGGCGATTACCGTTGTTATAAATATTCTCGATCCTGATGCCGTCGTCCTTGGTGGTGGGCTGAGTAATATAGCGGAACTCTATTCTATCGGTATTGAAGAAGCGAAGCGGAATATTTTTAATAACCGCCTAGAGACGCCAATCGTACAGAATCAGCTAGGAGATAGCGCGGGTGTATTCGGTGCGGCGCTGCTCTTTTCGGATAATACCTAGGCTTTGTTCGGTACGCTGGCGATAAAGAGTAGCCCGTCAGTATTTACAAATATGCAGCTCTTAAGAGCGGCTGGAAAAAGCACGATGGAACCGGCAGTAAGTTGCTGAATGCCTTCTTCACACTTCAAGGCGCATTCTCCTTTGATGCATATGGCGATTGCCACGCTCGACAAATCGAACTTGAACTCGCCCGCAGCGCTGATACGTTCGACTTGAAATTCATCGCTGGGTAATTCAAACAAATCTCTGCCCGGAGCAGAACCAACCCGCTGTGGTTCGATAAGCGTTGGTGCATGCACTGTTGCATCAAGTAAGCGGAAGAGAGTTTCTTGGTCCTGAAACTTGGTGGTAAGGCCGGCGCGTACGACGTTATCGGAGTTTGCCATGCACTCGACAATCTCTCCTGATAAGTAGGCATGCGGGATATGCGGCCCCGTAAATATGGCTTTGCCTGCTGGAATCTCACACAAGTTCATCAGGTAAAAACAAAGCAGGCCCTTGTCTTGCGGTCCGAACGTAGCTTTTGCGCGGAGGAACCAGGTGTCCGCGTTCTTGCGTGAACCAGGCGATTTCTCCAACCGGCTTGCGAGGGCAAGAACGGAGCGTTCATATGCAAGCGGGTCCGATCTCAGAACACCTTCGAAGACCTGAGCTGAAAAATGTGGGTGGTCAGCACGCACGGAAGGAACCAGTGACTGAATTTCTGGATACTCAGTCAGCACTTTTTTAAGATGTGCTGCGGATTGCAACCCGTACAGCAGTTCAATGGAAGTGAGTGCAATGGCTACTTCAGGCTTGTGATTCTGATCCGGATAATTTTGCGCATCCCGGGCGTGTAGTTTTTGGGCCTCCTCCTTGTTCGGATGGAGTTGAATTGAAAGCGGCTCGGCAATCGAGAGAATTTTAAACAGAAAGGGGATCTCTGCCCATCGAGCCGCGACTTTCTCGCCGAGAATCTCGCCCGGATTCGACTTAACAATATGCTGTAGTGCCGTGAGTTTGCCGTTCCACTCTGCAAGTGCCGGCGCCTTCGGGTGAGCTCCCATCCAAAGTTCAGCGAAGGGTTTAGCTTCAGAAGCGCGGCCGGTGATCTGGGCGATAATAGATTGCGCGCCGACTTTGCCCCAATCGTAGTGCTGAACGCTGCATTGTAATAGTAGTGGACGGTATTTCATTCGTATCTTTTGGTGCGCGTCGACCATTCAATTCACGTCAGCATACACCGAAATGAGGCGGACAGATAAGTCGCAATTCGCTGAGGCGGAAAGTATTGATAGGAGGAGAGGGAAATATGGATGCGCTCAAGCACGGGGCATCCTTCCGTGGTCCGATTTAGTGAGTGAACCTTCTTCCAGGTGGACTTCCTGGCTGCTAGGGGGCTTCGTCGTCCGCATCTTCAATCTCTCCGACTCGGAACTTCTTTTTCAAGTCGGGGATCAGCTGCGTCTCCCACCACTCGAGGGGCTGAGCCTGCAGGGTCGGATGCGACAGCTCTGCCAGGATCATGGGGATCCCCAGAACGTCGAAGCGAACGAAGCGGCGCAGCTCCCAACCGCTGTTGGCGAGAGCCGAGGCGTCCTTGATGTCCTGCAGCGCGAAGGAATATTGGCCAGCGATGAATGCGCGCAGAATGGCGACGGCATCTCTGGTTTCGGCAGAGGGCTTCTCGGCCCAGAACACCACGGCAGGAACAGTACAGACGCCGATGGCACTGGAAGCCTTCGGCAGAACAACCTTTGTCAAAGAACTCATGATCGTCATCCTTGCCCGGTCAAGGGTCTATGCAGGATGTTGCGTCGCTGAGGAACGTCCTCAGCCCTAGATCCTAATTCGTACTCCACGAATAGCGGATCCCGCAGGATTTGAAGGCTTGAGGTTAGCGTAGGGTGAATTGCGGTACAATAGTCTGCCACCGACAACTCTGCGCATTGAAAAGAAATACGTAAAGTTGATAGACTTTTCCTATGGCAACCAGCGGCACGGTCGATCCCATTGTGTTCTACGACGGCGTTTGTGCGCTGTGTAACTGGACGGTCAAATTCATTCTGCGTAATGACAAGGAGGCTACTTTCCATTTTGCTTCCTTGCAATCTGAAGTGGCGCGCGTTTATCTCGATCCGCACGGCGTAGATCCGTCCGACCTTCATTCGATTGTTCTTCTTGATGGAGGAAAAATGTATCGGCGCTCCGCGGCGATTCTGCGGATTTTACGTCGCCTTGGTTCGCCGTGGAGCGTATTCGCTGCGTTGGAAGTGCTGCCTGCGGCGTTCGTCGATGTGTTCTACAATCTAATCGCACGGCATCGCTATCGCGTGTTCGGCAAATTCAACGCCTGTCCGGTTCCGCCCTTTAATATGCGCGAACGGTTTCTCGATCGCGCGTTTCCGGATGCGGTCTCAAATGAGCCGTAATCTGTGCCGGCGCTAGCGCTATAATTTGTCGTATTTTGCCGCGCTTCCACGCGATTTTTCGACTGGGTATTTGGCTTCGTTTTGCTGCATTTTACGGGTGAATGCGGCACTGAGATCGATTCCAAGATCATGTCCAAGCAAAAGCACCCAGTAGAGAACGTCTGCTAGTTCGTTGCCGACTTGCTCGCGCTCTTCCTGGAGGTACTCCTTAATCTCGTCCTCGCTCTTCCATTGGAAATGTTCCGTCAGTTCCGCCACCTCTATGCTCAGTGAAAGCAGCATGTCTTTGGAGGTATGGAATTGCTTCCAGTTGCGCGCATCTCGAAAGGCCACCACGCTGTCGGTCAGTTCCTCTATCTTCATACATTCTCCTTCAGGGGTAGTTTAACAGACGAGGCACACCAACCGCCTATCGGAGCAGTGTTGCGGCGTTGCCACACAAATAGTGCAATCGATCCCAGAGCCAGCATTGCGATACTAAGCCACTGTCCGCGCGTTAGCCCGAGCAACTGATACCCAATTTGAGCGTCGGGCATACGAAATTGTTCACCGATGATACGAACGATGGCGTAAAGCACGAAGAACGAACCAGCGATAACGCCTGGCTTAAGTGGCTTGCGCCACAAAAATACCAAACTGATAAAGAGGAATGCGCCCTCGAGGAGAGCCTCATAAAGCTGAGAAGGATGCCGTGCCGTTAACAGCGGTGCAAGGGCCTCAGTTACCGAGGCGTTCCCGGACTGCACGGCTTCCACAAGGCGTGCCAAGGTATGCTGTACAAAGCCCCAGCTGGAATCGTTCATGCGCATTTTCGAAATAGCAGACTGCCAGTTTTCATTTGGCACTCCAATTTTCGTCACCACATTTCCCAATGTGCCAAGGCGTTCCGGATCTTGAATCGGCCAAGCCATAATATCTTGCGGAAATTTTACGGCCCACGGCACGGAGCTTTCGACGGGGCGTCCAACGAGTTCTCCATTCACGAAGTTTGCAATTCGTCCGAAGAAGATTCCGGCCGTGCCTCCCAAGGTGGTCAGATCGAACAAGTGCAAAATAGGAATGTTGTGCTTCTTGCCGAACCAAGCGCATGCAACGAGGATCCCGATGATTCCCCCGTGGCTGGCCATGCCCCCTTCGTTAATGGCGAGTACACCCCAGAACGGTATGGAACTGGTGAATTTCAAAAACAGCTCGGGACTATAAAAAATGCAGTATCCCAGGCGTCCGCCAATAACCGTGCCCAGTGCAGCAGTGAAGACGAAGTCGCTAACCAGCTCGGGTTTAAGAAATGACAGTCCCCGTTTTGCCAGGAATAAAATCGTGTAGTAGGCGATCGTAAATCCCGCCAGGTAGGCCAGCCCGTACCAGCGAATTCCATAGCTACCCGTGAAGTGGATGGCAAAGGGATTAAGGGTGTGGATGTATACGTCTGGCGAAAGAATATTCATGGGAGCTCAATGATGCCTTGCTGCTCTGGAACTTAAACCATGCCGACCGCTAGGGAAAGAAACGGCTTGCTGCTGTACCGTCAAAGCTTTGACGCCGCATGGTTTTTCTAAGCTAGTACAACTTGGCTAACTCCCCAAGATCAATAGTGAAGTCCGCGCTAGGCCGGTGGCACGTGCCTTGCTCAGTTAGCGGTGGATCCTCAGCGCTCGTGTGCGCGTTATTTAGGGAGAGAAGGTACATGTTTCAATCAAAAGCAACTTCGAGCTGGGCGGCCTCGGCAACGTGGGGCAGCAGCGAGCGAGAAATCGACCGCGGAATTATTACAGGACTTGTTATTTCAACGCTGCTGATTGGAGTTGGAGTCGTGGCCAGTGGTCGCGGCCTTACCTTCCTCGACCCGGGCAGCATAATGATCGTGTTCGGCGGAACCATTGGCGCCACGCTCGTCCATTTCTCGCCTGCCGATTTGCGCTATGCGCTAGTTGAGCTCAAGTCAGCGCTGTTTACTAAAAATTCTCACCCAAATGAACGTATTACGGCGCTCGTAGATTTCGCCCAGGCATTGAAGCGCAATGGGCCATTGGTGCTCGAGCGTGAAGCGCGCTCAGCAACGGATCCTTTTCTTCGTAAAGCGCTCGAGCTAACCGTTGACGGGCAATCGGAGGATGATATTCGGCGCATTCTCGAGACTGAAATCAGAAGTTTTAATGAGCGCTCGTGGCGTGCCGTGCAGGTATTTCAAACGATGGGGAACTACGCTCCGGCGATGGGTCTCATCGGAACTTTGATTGGACTGATTCAAATGCTCGGTGCATTAGATAATCCAAGCACAGTCGGCCCTGCCATGGCCGTTGCGCTGGTAACCACATTTTACGGGGCTTTTCTCGCGAATTTGTTCTTCCTGCCGATTGCCGGAAAGATCAAAAACCGCAGCGAAGAAGAAGCGGTGGTGAAGGCCATCACGGTCGAAGGCGCAGTCAGTCTTCGCAAGGAGGAAAACTCAATCGTTCTCGAGCAGCGCTTGCGCAGTTTCATTCCGCTTAATCCGCACGAGGAGAAGAGCCAGTGGCGGTAGGCTCGCAAGCTTCACTTACGGAAGGATATGCGCAGGGCACAGCGCCCATGCGCTCGTTCTCCATTCAGTATCTTTCATTGATACTCATCATTCTGACGTTCACAATTGGTGTATTTGCTGCTCACAAGATTGATGGAGACAAGCGTAAGGCAGTCGAAGAAGAATTGCCTCCGCCTGAGCTGGCGAAGAATTTTCCTGATCAATACTCCGAACCCAAGGTGGCAGCTATTGGCGCTATGAATCTTGATAGCCTGTTCGTGCGCGGCGCCTCCGAAATGGATAGCGTGATGGTGGATTCACTTGCGGAAGTTTTGCTCGCACATGACATCGACGCAAAGTTCATCGTCGGGACTCCTAAAGACATCGCTGCTTCCGACGTCGCGTTGGGAATTGCGCTAGGACGCTCGGCGGTGCTGTTCCGCGCGTTGCTTGAACGCGGCGTTCCAAGTGATGCCATCAACGTGATGGCCAGCGACGACAAAGAGGGGCCAGCGGTCAGCATTACCTTTGATAAGCCCTTGCAGGAGGCTCAATGAGCTCTTCTAGTTCAGAGGCTTCAGGACGCTCTATACATTCAAACTGGATGTTGAGCTTTGGCGATCTTCTGACACTCCTGCTGTGTTTCTTCCTAAGCATTATTTCCTTTAGCCCGCTCAACCCAGCGCATAAAAGCAGCGAGAAAGTCGATAAAAAACAAGGGGTTACGAAATCAAAAGAGCATGAAGTCGCTCCCGCGCCGGCTCAAACAGTGGATGGCACCCAGCTTGCAAACTTAGAGGGTAGTGATGAGAAGACGACACTTTTGGCAAATATGAGTGTTGTCGATGGGTTACGCCTTTGGCTCCAGGAAAGTGACTATGCGGGCTTAGGTTGGGAACTCGGAGAAGGGGCGGCGGCCAGGCTTAAAAGCCAAGTAGTAAGAACCGCTTATGCACCGAAACGCGTCACTATTGAAAGCTGCCTGGAATCGACCTTAATCGGCGATGAAACAGCCTGGGCAGGTTCAATTAGCCGGATTTTGAGCGTTCGCAGTCAACTAATTGACGCGGGGTTCAAGCCGGGAATTTTTAGGTATCGGGTTATGGGGCCGCACTGCGCTGAAATTCGGGCAGGCGGTTCAGGAGAGACGGCTGAGGCAACGAATGCCGTTTCACGTATCACCGTAGAGTTCGAGAAGAACAATGGCTGACGAGAAAGATAAAAAGAAGGAAGCGGAGAAGAAAGGCGACAAGGACGAAGCTCCTCAAGCCGCTGCTCCAGCGCCTGCAAGCAAGAAGAAGATGTTTCTTATCGGCGGCGGTGTTGTTGCGCTGCTCCTCGTTATTGGTGTGCCGGTCATGATCTTCTCGATGAAGCCAAAAGCTTCCGAAGAGAATGCCGAGCTTGCCGCGAACGCCGCTCATGATGCTGGGCCGGGTATGGTAGCGGAGGGAAGCCACGATGAAGAAGAGCTGGCTGACGGAGAAGAAGCGGTCGGCGCATTCTTCCCCTTTGAAAATTTCATTGTGAATCTTTCGGGCGGTCGCTATGTCCGCGCTCAAGTGCAAGTTGAGTTTAACGGGAAAGATGTCCCAAAGAGATTCTATGCGCGATTGGTACCGGTGCGAGATTCGATCATCAGCATGCTCTCGAGCCGTGCCTCGGACGACTTGCTCACGGATAAGGGGAAGGACGCGCTCCGAAACGATATTAAAGACATGATTAATGATCTTCTTAAGAAAGAAGAAGTGAAGAAAGTATATTTCACTCAGTTTTTCATTCAGTAAGGGACGTCGGCGGTTATGAATCAGGTTTTGACCCAAGAAGAAATCAATTCCCTCCTGCGCGGCCTATCCGAAGGAGAGATTGAGCAAGAATCGGTTGAAGCGCAGTCCAATGCGGTTCAAGCCAAAAAGTTCGATCTTGCAAACCAAGAGCGCATCATCCGCGGTCGCATGCCGACCATGGAACTTATCCATGATCGCTTTGCGCGTCAGTTCCGCACGACGCTCGCCAAGTTTCTAGGACGCACGTGTTTTGCCAACGTCGGCGGCATTGAAATGCTTAAGTTCGGTCTCTTCATGAAGAAGTTACCGCTGCCGTCATCTTTGCATATTTTCCGCATGCCGCCTCTTTCGGGGTACGCCTTGATGGTGGTTTCCTCGCCGCTGGTGTTCGGAATTGTTGACAGCTTGTTCGGAGGCAGTGGCCAAGGAAAAGTAAAAATTGAGGGTCGCGAGTACACGCCGATTGAATCCCGTCTGATCGGTAAAGTGGTCATGATGGCGCTCGACGTACTTAAAGATGCCTGGGCTCCGATCCACCCAGTTGATTTCGTATACGTGCGCTCGGAATTCAATCCGCTCGCGATCGCAATCGTTCCACCGACTGACGTAGTTATTATTGTGACTATCGAAGTCGAGTTGGAGCAGGAGAGCACTACGCTCACCCTGTGTACCCCGTATTCAACTATCGAGCCTCTACGAGGCAAGCTTGCCACCGGTTTCCAAAGCACGCGCTTGGAAGTGGACTCGGGCGTTGCGCGACGCATGGAAGTAAACGTCAAGCAGTCGACCGCAAATCTCAGCGTCGAGCTGGCCACCGGAACTATCCTGGCGAAAGATTTCATGGCGCTTAAGAAGGGCGACATTATTACGTTGGACAAAACTCCTTCGGAAGAAGCCATGGTGATGATCGAGGGAACGCCGAAGTTTTACGGGTACGTTGGAAGTTATCGAGGAAATCGTGCACTACGCATCACTCGTGACATTCCGAAGAACGACCTTATCAATCATAGAAACAAAGAGGAGCTGATTAAAAATGGCCAATGAAGAGACAACTCAGGGCGCTGAGAGCGGCGTACAGGAAGGGCTCGAGAAAGTGGCGGAAGCGGCTGGTCAAGTGGCCGATGCAGCGCGCGCTGCGCAGCCCCCAACTCAGAATATCGAATTCATCCTTGACGTGGCATTGCAGGTAACGGTCGAAGTCGGTCGTGCGCGCATGACAATTCAGGATTTGCTGCAACTGGGACAAGGTTCCGTCGTTGAGCTGCAAAAGCTCGCTGGTGAGCCATTGGATGTTTTCATCAACGGACAGCAAGTTGCGCGCGGAGAAGCCGTAATTGTGAACGAGAAGTTTGGCGTTCGGCTGACTGACATTATTTCGCCTGAAGACCGTGTGGAAGGACTGGGCACATGAGAGCGCTGTTCGCCGCCGTGTTGATCCTGGGGCTGCAAGTGCTCTCAGGAACATATGCTCACGCCGACTCCTTGTCGGCTGAGTCCGTATTTGGAGGTGCTCAACCTACAGAAGAGACCTCTTCTGATACTCAAAGTGCTGAATCAAAGCTTGAACGGACACGGCAGCTTTTTGCGAATAAAGAGCACAGTGCTGATGGTTCAAAGCCAAGCACTCCCGCTTGGAAGACGGAGAGTGAAGGATCTTTGGTGGGAACGGGCTTCAAGATGTTACAAGGCCTGGGAATCTGTGTGGGCCTTTTATTTGTCGGCGTGCATTTCTTTAAGAAGTATAACCCGCAGAATAATCCGCGTGCGGCGGGGCGCTCGATGCGAGTGCTAGAGCGTATGCCGATCGCTCCGAAAACTAGTCTCGTACTTGCGGTGGTCGAAGGTCGTAAGATTCTTATGGCTGTTGGCTCCGATAGAGTCTCATTTTACTCGCAGCACTCTCAGGATGAGAACGCTGCCTCTTTTGACAATTCTTTGGATCTTTTATGTCAGGACGACGTAAAGACTACCGACGCATAGGGATTGCCCTAGCCAGTTTAGTCCTCATTCCGCTCGCATGCGCTGGCATTGCGCACGCACAGGCCGCTGAAGCTTCTCCGGCCTTGCCTTCGTTCGGATTGAATATCGGCGGAACGCAGATGGGGTCAGACGGGACCGTGTCGTCTTCGCTGAAGATCATGTTGCTGCTAACGATTTTGTCGTTCGCACCAGCCATGGTCATCACCATGACCTGTTTCACTCGTATTGCCGTTGTGCTTGGAATGACTCGTACCGCGCTTGGCACGCAAAGCATGCCTCCCAATATGGTTATAACTGGATTAGCGATGTTTTTGACTATCGCAATTATGAATCCGGTCTTCTCGACCATGTATAATGACGGCATTAAACCCTTCATGGAAGGGCAGATGAACGAGCAAGAGGCGATGGTGAAAAGTTTCGCTCCTCTGAAGCGTTTCCTCATCCGACATGCCCGTGAGAAAGACCTGGCCCTGTTCTTGGATATTACGAACACCGCGATTCCATCGGACGTCAACGACGTACCATTTCAGGTGGCGGTTCCAGCCTTCGTGTTGAGTGAGCTAAATCTAGCCTTTCAGATTGGATTTTTGATCGCTTTGCCGTTCCTTGTGCTGGACATGGTGGTGTCGTCAGTTCTCACCTCGATGAGTATGATCACGTTGCCGCCGGTAGTGATCTCGCTACCGCTCAAGCTGATGCTTTTCGTGATTGTCGATGGTTGGCACTTAATTATTGGATCGCTCGTAGCGACGTATCACGTTACTTAGAGGATGAAGAGCAATGGGCGTTGACGACTATATCCGACTTGGGCAAGTAAGCATTCAAACAGCGATACTCGTGTGCGCTCCGGTGCTGCTACTTGGCTTGGCGGCCGGTCTTGCGGTCAGCATTTTTCAAGCAGCC
>JAFLCA010000041.1 GCA_017302875.1 Deltaproteobacteria bacterium | reverse complement strand
TACGGAGCTGCAAATGCGAAGAAAGCTCCTATCAGATACAGCAGCACCGACACATAGAGAAGCACCCCCGAGATGTCGCGACTTGTTTGGCACACCGCGCCGAGGCTCGCATCACTTGGGCAGATCCTCCGTTTCCCCATTTGGCGCAGTCCGAAAGTTAGGATCAACATCACTCCGGCGAATATAAACACGAACGCTTTATGCTCGGAGAGCCAAATGAGCTGCGGGAAGACCGCGAGAGAAGCGGCCAAACTAGCCCCCAGCCCAAGAGAGACAAGTAAAGCGGGAATTGCGCAACACACTAAGGTGCTAAAAGATGAGAACAAGGCAAGGAACGCGATTACTCGTTTAAGCATGGGGTCCCCGTTCAATTTTCAACACGTCATAGCCAGCATCGTTTATCGTCGTTGTAATTGATTCATCGGAGAGCGTTGCCCCCTGCCGAACTTTTAAGCTCACTCGTTTGTGCTCAAGATCCACCTCGACCTCTGCCACACCGACATTCTTGCCAAAGGTCTTTTTTATCCCCTGAGCGCAAAAGGAGCACACCATTCCTTTCACGGTTACCGTAATATCTTCGGCCCGCGCGAACGTAGGTGTCGCGAACATACACATAAGGAAGATTGCCACGTAGAATTTCATATGCTGAACCTCTCTTCTAAAAATGAGCCATACCAGCTAAATAGAGATCGCCCTCGAAGCTGCAGCCAACTTCCAAGGCGACGTTGTTGTAAAAGAATCGCAGCAGCGGCGTGACCGTCCACTGCTCGCTCATCTCGGGTGCATACTCGACTTGTGTTACAAGCCAGGTTTGCAGCTTGTCGATTGGCGCCAGGTAAGGTGCCACCCCCACTCGCGCTCGGCCACGATTGAACTGCACTGCCGAACCAGATTGGAGGCTTTCAAAGCCGAGCATCGTGTAAATGCGCCGAGTTTCGTAGTTCCCTTCGAGAGCAAAGAACCCCGCCGCCGAATCCCCATGCTGGGAATCATGTCGGCCCCCCACACCCACTGAGCCGTAGACATTGCCCTGCGACTCCATCTCGTTCCAGCGTTCGAGCAAGCGATTGTAGCGAAGGATGCCAAAATCAGCGCTCGAATCCCTGCCATCCCGATAGAAATTAGAGACACCGACGGCATCACTGCGGCTAAAGGAATAATTCAAATCGACATCACTCCAATCACGGGAGTACGCCGGCATAAGTCCCCAGCCGTCTTTAAAACTCACAGGATTTGCATCCGCGAGATTCGGCAGCAACAGTAAAGCAAACGACAGGAGCAAAGATCGAAACATGAGTTTCCCTTCGCACAGCTACGAAAATAAAAATGAGACGGCGAGTCTATGCTAGAGAAATGTCGGAGGAGCGTTCGGGGAGGCCCGCAGAGAGCGACTTAGGAGCTGAAGCAAAGGTGGAGCAGCAGCACTACAGGTGCGCCGCGTACAATCGGCTGCGCTTACCAGAAAATCTTTGACTGAGTATGCCCACAAAGCAGAGGTCGCAAGGAGCAGCGAGGAGGAGACTGGGGTCTGAAGCGCGAACCCCCGCTCGAACCTCTGACTACTGAGATCCACTGAGCAACAGGAATCCGTGGGCGGAGCCTTCTTGGGGGCCGATTCCGGGCAACATGAATGCGCTTCGCCCGAGGAGGCAGGCAACGCATAGGCCTTACACACGACAAGGCAGTTGGCCGAAATCAACCAAAGGACAAACAGTGCGAGGCTACATAATCGCGATAAGCGCATTCTAAGAGTATACCAGAGAGCGCCCGCTCTGTAACAGCGCTCAAATTTGAATCATTTAGCGCTCACAGAATGCTTGTTTGCGCTGCCCCAAACAAATTACTATATCTAAGCTTATCACAAATGTAACTTGCTAGAGGACGACCTATCATGATTATCAGCAACAAAGTTCTTGCCGCACTCAACGCTCAGGTTGGAATGGAGTACGAGGCTTCACTTAAGTATGATGCTATTGGCTCTTACTTTACCCTTGAAGAACTGCCACAACTCGCGAAATTCTTCTTTAAGCAATCGACTGAGGAACGTGAGCATGCACATAAGTTTATCAAATTCATGTTGGACAGAGATGCTCAAGTCGCTATCCCGGCTATTCCTGCGCCGCCTGTTACTTTCGACTCTCCCGTAGCGGCTGTTCTAGAAGCCCAGGCCAGCGAGAAGAAAGTGAGCTCAGCAATCCATTCATTGTACGAGCTCGCCCTTTCCGAAAAAGATCATGCTACGGCCATCATGCTGCAGTGGTTCATTACGGAGCAGGTTGAAGAGGAGTCAACTATTCGACAGATGCTCAAATTCGTACAGCGCGGAAAGGAATCCGGCATGATGACGGTCGAAGACTACTTGGTGGACGCCGGAGAAGGCGGAAAGTCGGACAAGTAAAGCACAAGAGAAAAGAGTTCGCGACGTTCATTTGTAGCGAAAGGAGCGGAATCAGATCCTGCATCTGATTCCGCTCTGCTCATTAGAGAGCCCGCTTGTCCTAAGGCTGTGTTGCTAGATAGCTAGCCAGAATTGCGGTCACCGCACTTGGCCCTGTCAGACCTAGGGGAGTCACGTGACTTGCAAGCTGCATTAGTTCCTGACAGTGATGATCGACTGCCACGACGGTTCCGCCGCCTTTGCGCACAACATGTGCTGCCGGTATGTCATTGTGGCCATCCCCGAAGTAAACCACCTTCTCAAGATCCAATACACCCTCTTCATGCAACTGCTGCAGAGCAGACCCTTTGCTTATTCCAGGAACCGTAATTCGTAGGGTGCCATCACCAATTTCGAGAAGCTGGACTGCCTCACTCACCCCTAGCGCTTCAGCCTGCCCCCGAACGAGCGCCATCACATGCGCAAAGTCTGGACAGCCAGCTGGACCTTTCTCCCAAATAGTCGAGCTGGCTTCATATCCTTCAGGCATTTGCACTAGGGGAGCTTCCAAGGAAGGGAAGCGCCGCCAGGTTGCTTCCCCATCGACTCTTTCTAATTTACGAACAAGCGCTGTTGCCAAAGACATTACCGGCATATGCGCCTCAACCGGGATCAGCAACTGGGTTCGCTCGCTTCCGGGAAGTATTGCTAAAGCCCCATCTTCTAGAACTATTGGCCCAGAAAAGAGACCGCGCAACGCATGCCCCGTTCCAGAAACAATTTCTTCAGCCTCCGATCGACAACGGCTCGTTGCAATTCCACATGCCTTGTCACAATTCTGCAATAACGCCAGGAGGCGCTCCGGAATTACCCCTTGATTCTGCACGAGAGTGCGATCGACATCAAAAAAGAGATGCGTACTCTGCTCTATACGTGCGAGCAGTTCGATGGGGGCGATTGATGGATGAGCTTGATGATGCATGAGTACTACAAACGACAGTCAGTTGCTCCCAGATGCGAGGCCACCTTGGCTGCCCTCGCCCGTCCTGCGTCGAGAGCGGGTGCAATCTCCGAACCTGCGCAATATTCGGCCAAAAACGCAGCTTGAAAAGCATCGCCGCAGCCCGTCGTATCGACCGTCGCACTTAAAAGCGGGGCTGGGCAATAATACTCTTTTCCTTCGCGATATGCTTGCACCCCTGCCTTGCCGAGCGTCAGGACGAAAGTTGAGGCGGGATACTGCTGCGAAAGACTTTGGAACAAAGCTTGATAGTCAACCGTGCCGCCAAGAAAGATAACTTGAAAATGCTTGGCATAGCTTCGTACGAGTTCGGGAAGCTCAGCTGCTCGCTGATAATCCAAAGAGAAATCGACCGCTTTGATTCCCGCACTGCTGCTCTCTGCGACATCAGCAAAGACCGCTTCCAAACCGTCAGATAGCGGCACATGAATGAGTTGAGCTTCCTGAAGTGCCCGCCGATCCTCGTCCCGCAGGCGAAACTGGCCTAAGACGCCACTCGTATAACCATCAAATTTTCGCTCTCCGTCCGGACGCAGCAGAATCTTTTGCACGGCAGTTGCTCCCGGCAGCGACTGCACACCATGAACCTCCAAATTCGCCGATCGCAGGGCCGTCAAAATGCTCAGCCCCGCAGCATCGTCTCCGACGGCAGAAAGCAATACGGGCGAGTGGCCACAGTCCTTCAAATTCCAAGCAACGTTGAAGCTAATTCCTCCTACGAACTTCGCATTCTGAAGCACATAGGAATCAACAGAAAGATCTCCGACGCAAACAGCTTTCATGGCAGACCATCCACTACCGTACGCACCCTGCTCGCTAAATCTAGAGCTATCGAATCGCCGCGTTTAATCGAAGAAGCCATAATCACGCCCGAACATTCAGAGAGAATTTCAGCGGCATTCGCTTCTGAAAATCCGCTCCCGACATACACCGGTATTCCGCCGGCCGCAGCTTTCAAAGCTCGACAATCCTCGATAGTCGGAGGCACCCCTGTCTGCGTTCCAGTTACAATTAAACCGTCAGCCCCGCACGCAACGGCAAGCCGCCCCGACTCAACTAGCGATCGCGTGGTCAAATTGCGTCCATGCTTAACGTGTACGTCTGTGAATAACAGCGGTCTTTCACGACTACAGCGACGCAAACTCTGAACATCCTCAACACAAGCCTTAACCACTCCCCAGCGCGTTTCAGTATCATCGGTAAAGACATCCAAGCGCACGAAGTCAGCTCCGCACTCGATTCCTACCCGCACCGTCGAAACCATGTCATATAGAATCTCTAGTCCGAGCGGAATCCTTGCCTGCCCACGCAATACCGTCATCAGTTCAACAAACATGTCCTGGTAAGCGCGATCAACTGCAAGCGGATGCGGGCGATCGCCTTCGTTCTCTACCAACGCTCCATCGAAGCCGGCCTGGTGTAAGGTGTGAAGTTCGGCGAGCGCCTTCGTAATCACACCTTCAAGTCCCGGAGAACCATCCCATCCCGGCATAGCGGGCAGATGAATAACTCCAATAAGGGGATGAGGATTGGAAAATAACTGTGCCTTCATGTGACCTCGTTACGCTTCACCAATAGGGGCAATGTTTCCCCAGCGCCAACTGGCTCGCCACTCGTCTCCCTTCGACCAAGTCGGCGTATTGTGCCCAAACACACCTGTAAAGGCTCCTGCCTGCGCGGCAAGATGGCGCGACTGCAGTAGCATTAAGGCAACGTTGGGACTGGGGAAGCTTAGAGGATCTGTAAGAAATTCGCGAGCAGCGACGCGCCCTCCTTCCAGCAGCGCCTGGTGCCACGCCTCAAGAAAAGGAGAATCGACCGTGTGTCCGTCATAGTCAGGAACGACTACTCCCTCACTCTCCCGGTATCCCGTCGAGCGCGTCACAAAGCGTGGCAATGCCTCGAAGGTGTCCGCGATAGCTTCGAGGTGTTTTTCCGTAATGTCGGGCGATGACTGCGCCAGAATATTCATATACCCGCTAATTTGATCGAGATGCGAGAAAAGGAAATGCACTCCCTTTAGATTGATTGGAAAGTTCCCCTTGCCATGCGCCTGCAACAAGGCATCCACCATCGTGCCCCAACAGCCAACATCGGCAACTACCACCCCATTTGGATTAAAAAACGCTTCCTGTCGCAAGTAGCGCACGACGAGCGGATCATCTGTGCCGCGGAGCGCCTCATGATCCGCACTCATTTCATCATCAGTGCCAAGTGTCTTTCGGTTCACGGTTGGATACGTCAGCATCAGTTCTTTCTGTGCAAGGACGGGATCTTCGCAGAGGATCTTAGCGATCTCGAAAAAGAGCTCTCCATCTCGAGCCGGAAAGGCAACGGTTGAACGCTCAGGCGCTTGATCGAGGACGGCCCGCACAAAGTGTACTGACAAAGGACCAAAGGCGACCTGTCCTAGGTCTCGATAGAAGACTTCGCCTGAGCGACGTAATCCAGAGATAACGCCGTCCTCCGCAGTGAGCCCGACTTGGTGTCGAGCGAGCTCCAGTGGAAACGCTGGCGAACGTTGAAGGGTGGCGAATAGTGCACCCGCATACTCGTGCGAGATATCCCGCATGTCGGGTGCCACCTGATACAGATCTGCGGCGTGCCGCTCAGTCAACGTCTCTATAATTTGAGTACGGCCGATTTGTCCGATCTCGGCGACGGGGCTGACCGTGCCGAGCGTCTCTATTTGCCGCGGCGCACCCCCAATCGGAGCGACCGGACCCATTTGCGGACTTAGTAAGGGCGAAGAACCATGCATAAGCGCACCTCCAAGCCCGAGAGTAGCGGGTAGCGAGCAGCCAAAGGAAGCTAACTCTCTGAATTTTGGTCGCTTTATGTATAAAACAATGCAATAATGTCTAATATTAGATATTGAGGTGCACTGCTATGCCACGCCAGAGAAACATCACTCAGGAAACGCGCACGTATATTTGGAATCATCCCAGCGTGCGAGATTGCCTGGCGCGCGGGCTCATCAATCATTCAGCATTGGCGCGTCAAATTTGCGATGAACTTGCCATTAAGAGCTTCGATGCAGTCCTCGCAGCAGCCAAGCGCGTGACCGCCCCCAATCCTCAACCTCTTGAAAAGCAGATCAAGAGACTAATCAACGAAGCTCAGGTTAGCGTCACCAACAAAATTGCGGTGGTCGTCATCTCCCCACCGCAGGATTTCGAACGCGTGCTGCTCCTACAGAAAAATATTCGGCGCGCTCGCGGTCGATTTAATATGATCGACGGCGGCGAGGTCGTCACCATCGTGTTATCTGAACAACATTTAGGAACGGTTCGTGCCTCACTAAAGAACTTCATTCGCGCAGTGGTTACGGGGCTGGCCCAAATTCATATCATCTTCGACGAACGAATTGAGACGACGCCGGGCGTGGTGGCACACTTCTACGGCCTCTTAGCGCATCACGGCGTTAACGTCCGTGAAGAAATGAGCTGCTGGACGGACCTTATCTTAATCGTGGACGAACGAGACGTCGCAAAGGCCCTCGAAGTGTGCGGGCAACGGCGTTAGTTCTCCCGCCGCAGCGAGTACCTCAAATACCAATCCAATACCGACTACTTCGATCTACTTGCCCCTATTGCCGCCCGCTCTTTTGAGTAAGCGCTAGACTTCCGGCATCATTACTCTTCTAGGAAAAAGTTGTGCCCCCCACTGCAGTAAAACCCATCAGCGTTAAAGCTATCGAAATACTTCCTCGCGAAGTAGCACTAGAAAATTCTAGAGCAGCTCCCCTTGCTCCTTTCGGAACTGAAGTTGGATCGTTGCTCGCAGGAACCAAGATGTCCCCGCAGCGTTGGAACGAACTCATCGATGACGCGAGAGCAGTGACGCAACTTCTGGAGGGCTCTGCCGCGCTTGTGGAACACGCCGTGCTTAAAGTGTGTCGAGCTTCTCAAAACGTAGCAAAACCTGAGATAGAGGCGTTCGCCAAACGAGCTCTCTTCTTGCTGCTGGCAGAGTATGACCCCAACAAACAGCCTTTTCCGCAATTCGTGAAGGCTCGCCTGCCTCTTCGAACAATCGACCAAATACGAGAAGAGGGAAAAGATATTCATCGGCAGCGCCGTATCGAGACAGCTATCATACGCCGACGCTTGCGTGGTCTGGACGCCCATGGCTCAAGCGGGACCACTAGACGAACCCATTTTCGTCCGAACCGCGTCGCGCTCTCGCTGGACAAACCTCTTAGCCCGGACAGCGAACAAACTCTCGCAGAGCGTGTTACGAGTCGTGAGGATGTGCACTCGGTTGTCGATCGCATGGATCAAGTGCAGAATGTTCGAAAGTTAACTCACCGCCTAGCGCCGAATCTGCGCAAGGTGTTTGAGTACCTCCACGAGCGGCAAGCCTCTCAGAGAACGGCCTGCCAGATTCTCGGGCTCTCTGAATCCTATATGTCGCGCCTCGTGCAAGACTTGACGGGAACGCTCACTAAACTCATTGAAGATAAAGGAAACAAGCCGGCACCCCGGAATAAGGAGCTCCGACTTGGCCTCCCAGTTTTGGCGCGCGAAGCAAAGGCTTTCCCCCAGAAAGACTATTCTTGGGCGGACTTGCGGGACTTTATCAGCACGCCGGCAGACCTCGTAAGGTTGTCGCGCAGCGCTGAACCGTCCTTAAAAAGAGTTTGGAGGCAACTCTCCCCAAGCGGCACTTTCGGTCCGGAGCTATGGGCAACAAACCAAGCTGCGTTTGAGTTCGCTCGCGAACTATTCTCAAGGACATTCGTAAATCTTGATGCAGTGAAGCTCGCTCCGGGAGTTGCTGCAATGGTTGGCTGCGCAGCCAACTCTCGACGCGGAGAATTCGTTCACGATGCGGAGATCGCCAGAGCTGCGGTACGAACCGGCTTAGTAAGCCCTTTCAGACCGGCAGGACACCCCGTTTCAAGAAATCCAGGATCGCCCTCGCGCTATCACCTGGAATCAATCGTGCAAGAGGGGCCACACTGCGCCAATATCGTAAGCCTCTCCCAGGAATTGTTTCCACATTTCGACTGCCTGACCAAAGAGGCTCTGCCCCCCTATTTACGCGGCTTGATAGTCCACCCGGAACTAGCTAGTGTTCCGCGCGAAGCACAGAATAAGATTACCATCGACCAAGTTTCCGAGCGGCTCCTCGCCATGGAGGCGATCAAAGCGGAGATTCCGCGCGGACATAGGCTTCCCACTGACCGCTTGAGTGGCTACTTCTTCTCACCTTCCATTCCTGAGGAGATCCGCGAGCAAAACTTCAGAACGTGGATCGAGGACAACATTCCCACACTCGATGATGTACAAAGTCCTATGCTGTACTGGATGTCTCGCTACTTGGGAGGTGATTACAATCGCACCGAACTTATGGCGCAGCTTGTCGAACGCGGATATCGATCCGGCAAAGTCCCCGCGCATCATCCTTTAACCATTGGAACTTCAGTGAGCGCTTACTTCAAAAGAGAGGTGGTTGGGGAAACACTCGCCCGAGAAAACCTACACGAGTTTTTGCGCTATAGTTATCGAACAGCCGCCGACATTGAAGCGAATAATCAGCTACGCTCAGTTCTCAAACTGTTAGGTCTGCAGAGCGTCAAAGACCTGCGGCAGTATTGCGAGACAGAAAATGTCTTTAGGATATCCTAAGACCTACTGCCCTACTCGGACCAGGCCTTCAATTGTTCAATGCGACGACTGAGCGACTTGGGCATGTACCAATTCCACTCACCCAAGAGCACCATCGACGCCGGTAACAAGACACAGCGGATTAGGGTGGCATCCAGTACTACCGCAAACGCCAATCCAAGTCCGAGCTGCTTCATGAGCGGGAGCTCTAAACAGGAAATAACCAGAAACACCGATGCCATGATGGCTGCGGCGCTGGAAATTACGGCATAGGTACTCTGAAGCGCTGCGCGAACAGCCTCTGTGGTCGAACTTCCGCGCCTCACCTCTTCTTGGATACTAGAGATAAGGAAAAGATGATAATCCATGGAAAGTCCAAACAGCACCGAGAACAACAACGAGGGAACAAAGCTTTCAATTACGCCATACTTCCACCCGTACATTTGAAAAAATAAAACGAGCAGCCCAAAAGACGCTCCGGTCGAAGCCAAGTTTAGCGCCAGCGCTTTTAGCGGCACGACGATCGATTCGAACGCTATCAATAAAAAGATCAAACTAACGAACAACACTGCCGCGATGACGGCTCCCGTGCGACCGGCGTACACAGCATTCTGCTCAAGATCGTAGACTAATTTCCCCGACAATGCGGCCTCAATGCCATGAGTACGCGCAAGCTCCGGTATGAGATTCCGGGTAATATCTTCAACGAAAGCTACATTCGCCAAATCAACGCTTGTACCGACGATGGAGTATCGATAGCGCGCCACTTGTCGATCCGCTGACCATTCTATTGCGATCGGGCCGCGCACCTGTTCGCTCTGTTGGAAGACATCCAGAAATTCCTGTAGCTGCCCGGCAGATTCTTTACGCTCGAGATCTGGCGCGTACACTATCAATGATAGGTCAGTCCCGGTCATATCGGGGAAGTCTCGCGACAATTCCTTGTACGCGCCGCTCGTTGGCATGGGATCAGGGAACAACTCTGGCCGCATCGTGCTTCCCAACCGAAGCTGCAAACATAAGGCCGCCAAGCCAATAAGCACGCAGGAACTGCTTACGACCGCCGCAATCGGATGGCGCGTGCTCCATAAAATCCAGGAATTAGATTTCCCCGAACCAAACACGAGCGGCAGCTGGATTCTCCCCTTCTCGATTCTTCCCTGCATAAGCCGGAGCAGGGCCGGCAAAAGACGGAGGGTATAGCCAAGGGTGATCATCACGGAAAAGACAGAAACAACTGCCATCGATGAAAGGATCGAGTCTCTCGTCAACAACAGACCGAGTAAGGAAATGGCCACCGTTATGCCACTCCAGAATATGGCAACACCTGTGGTGCGCTGCGTCATAGAAATCGCCTGATCGTACGACAGACCTTTGGCAACTTCTTGCCGCATGCGGCTAATAAAAAAGAGCGCATAATCGGTACCCACTGCCATGACGAGGAGCACTACGAGCTGCGCCGCCGTAGCGCTAATTGGGCCGAACACGTGACTCAGCAACGCAGAAAATCCTAGCGCACAAACTAAACTGATGGCGGTTAAAAGGATGGTAACAAGCGCTGCGGCAATCGATCTAAAGGCTAGCAGCAACACCAGTACAGTTATCGGAATCGTATAGATAAGAGAGGTATCAAGATCGTGATTGATCAAATCGAAGACTTCGTTGTTGGTAATCGCGTTACTGCTGAAACTAAGCGAGAAATCCGGGAAGGATTTCTGCCACTCGCGAATACGTTCAGGGAGCTCTTTTACCTGCGGAGGCAGCTCATAGACAGGCCGCTCGGAGTTTGCCAATAGCAACAGATGTTTTGAATCATCCGAGACAAACAAGGAATCCTTGCTCCAGGAGTGCCCGAGCGTTTTTATGGAGGCAAAAATGGGGAGACCAGCTTTGTCCTTCTGCTCCCGCAGAAAAGTTACAATGCTTTCTCGACATTCAACAGACTTGGGATCTGAGACTGAATATTTGTCGTGTCCCAGAAGGAGGAAGAAAGAGTCTTTCGCTAGCAAGCCATGCTCAAACGCCCGCGCCTCGCCTGCGTTGGCATGCAGCGCTTCTTTGGAATCCGGGCCCGGAAGCACTGTTAGCGCGCCGCGCCAAATTCCAAACAGCCCCAGTACCGCCGCCAAAATGATACCGACGGTGAGAGTCCTAATTTCTTTCTGCATACCTCTTAGCGGCGCGCCGTCCACGCCCGTAAAAATGGGATTCGCGGGATAAGATAAGGCGTGCGTTCGCGATAGCGCTCGTACTCATCACCGTAATAAGCCAGGAAACGCTTCTCTTTGAGACGCGGCCCGACCATGCAATACGTCACCCAGACCAGAGCCAGCATAACGTGATCTACTCCCCAAACGGGAGCGGTTAAAATCACCAGCGCGAACGAAAGGTAGATTGGATGTCGACACATTCTATGCAGCCCCTCAAAGCGGGGCTTGGGATACTGTGGTCGCTGATTTGCAACGACCGATCTCCATCCCAGGTAGCCCGTTTGCATGGCGAGGCCCGCCTCGGCTAGAGCTCGGGCCAGGAGCAACCAAGACGCTACGTACACCACCGTCCACGCCACAAGGAGATTCCCCTTTGGCGCATACCAGATGCTGCCCTCTGGCACCCAGAATAGAAAAACAGCCAGGAGCTGGATCGAGGCGATAAGCCCGAAGGTCGTAGTCTGCATGTTCGCGCCAATTTCTTTGGGAAACGGAGCAGCTAGAATTGCTCGCCCGCGCCGCGAAAGGAAAAACGAGTGGAAGACAGGAAACTGCACCAGCAACGCCGCATTGGTAACACGACCAAAATGTTGCAGCGGCAGCAAACCCCGCGTGAGACCGTAGAAAAGCATGTAAGCCATTGCGGATATGGCCAATAAAAAAACCGTATGACAGAGCGCCCCGACACTGCAGGCGATAACCTTATTTCGCATCTCCCAACTTCTCAAAAACCGCGCTGTACGCGACCGCCAACGACTCCGATTTCGCCAAAGTTATAGCGCCTCGCGCGAGCGTAGCAGCAAAGCGCGGCCATTCACCTTGCACTTTCTTGCACTTCAAACCGTACAGCTGCGCTGTTTCTATCAGCTCGTCCGGACGAATAAAGAGCGAATACGCATGTGTTCCCTTAGGTATAAACCCCAAAGATTCCCCCAAAAAGAGCGTAAGAAACCAGGCTATGAAAGTTCGATTAATGGTACCGACGAAGAGAGATCCTCCTGGGCGCAGTACGCGTGCTGCCTCACGCAAGGCTTTGGCGAATTGAGGGATATGATCGAGAACATCGGCAAGCAAAACGCAGTCAAAAGAGTTGTCGGGGAAATCCAAGGAACAAACGTCTCCCACTCGGAACTCGCCTTTTCCCTTGGCGGCGACACAGGCCGCTTCGATACTCCCGGCACTCTGATCAATTCCTACGACATGCGCGCCCTGATCCAAAAGCGGAACTGCAATCAGCCCACCACCACATCCCAAATCTAAAACTGACTTACCGGACAGCTCACCGACAAATTCGCGAATGAGCCCCAAGCGGAAAGGAGTTAAATTCTGCAACGAACGAAAGCGCGGCGCACCCGGAGTCCACCATTCGTGCGCATATTCGGAATAGATGGTCAGATCATTCTGAACCATATTAATCCACCCATTCAAACAATATCAGCTCAAGCGTAAGACCTGGTCCGACACCAACCATGACAATCTTGTCGCCACGTTTATAGACTTTGGAGTCAAGGAAGGCCTTTAGGACGAAGAGTACTGTTGCCGACGACAAGTTACCAATAGTGGTCAACACTTGGCGCGCCCACGGAGCTTGTCCCGGCCGCAACGCAAGATTCGATTCGAGGAAGTCCAATATTTTTGTGCCACCGGGATGGAACAACCAATATGAGATTTCGTCATGGGTGAGCTGATGCGCAGCTAGGAAAGTACGAATTCGCTCAGGGGCAATATCAACCAAGGCTTGCGGAAGATTTCGATCGAGACGCAGATGAAATCCGTCGTCAAGAATATCGTAGCCCATCAAGTGTCGAGATTGCGGAATCAAGTAAGACTGGCTGCCTCGAATCACGAGCCCGCGCTCCTCCGGCGAAACAAGAGCGCTAGCTGCACCGTCAGCAAAAATCGCCGCGCCTACTAACTGCGCACCACTCGGATTCTGGCGTTGGAACACGAGGGAACAAAGCTCGACGGAGGATAAAGCTACGATGCCCTGTGTTTTGCTAAGTTCGGCGGCAAGGCGAAGGCCGACCACGCCGCCCGCACAGCCGTGTTGATACATCGGGATTCGATTGATCGTGCGCGGCAACTCTAAATTTTCAATCATCAAGCCGTCAACCGACGGGATACTCGGGCAGCTGCAGGAAGTGAAAATCAGACTCTTGATCGCATCGTTGTCTATCGTACCGGCGTGCCGAAGTGCCTCGCGCAGCGATTTTACGCCGAGAGGCGCCGCGAAGGCCTCGAACAATTTCGAGCGCCCTTCCATGCCGCCGATGTTTAGAATCTCATCTGCCGGCAGAATGAAATTACGATTTTCGGTCTTCGAAGAAGTCACGAACTTTCTAAAAAGTTCAAGATTCCTAGGCTGGCCCTCCAGCCATTCCGAGCCAACGCTCAGAACATCGCTCAAAGTGTACGAGTGTTCAGGTAGCGCTGTTCCAATACTTACTACGCTTGGCATGTCATTAACCTTGGGGATTTAAAGTAACCGTAAATTCGACTTTCACGTCATCATCGAGCGTCGCGATAAGGATCGAAGGATCCTCCACTCCGTAGTCAGCCCACTTAAGGCCCGCGACGCCGGTAATTTGATAGGCGGAGCCTTGCTTCGCAATTTGCGCGTGCACCACGATGTCTTTTTCGACATTGCTGATTGAGAGCTTGCCCGGCATTTCAAAGCGACACGGCGTGGTTTCACTAACGGAGTCCGGCGCGCATATGCCGGCGGCAGTTTCACTGAAGGTGAAGACTACCGCGGGCGCGGCCTCCGCGTGCATTACCTTTCTCATTTTCTCGTCTCGGTTTTCGCTGTCGGTATCGAACGCAGCGACCGGCAAGCTCACTTTTGCGCGCACCGACTTGGGATCTTTGGGATCTTCAAGCCAAACTCTGCCTTCAATTTGCTTGGCCTGCCCTTCCACGAGATGCCAGGTCGAATCGACTTCGAAAGTTACTTTCGTATTTGCAGGACTAAGCGCTTGCGGCAAGTTCCAGTGATCTGCGAATGCGGCAGGCGCCGCAAAGAGGACAGCGCAAAATAAAATAGATGCCAGTGGCGTTTTCATGCCAACTCCTTCGTAAAAAACTTTAGCGCTCGAGTTGCTAGCGGAGAGGCAACTAGGTGCAACAAGGGCGGCACATGAGCTGAGACCCGCAGCGTGCGATACGATACTCCGGTAAACATCCGCATAGCCGATAGACTGTACTGGGACTGAGATCCGTACCAGGCAGAACTTTCGTCGAGGGATTTTTGCTCAGAGAGATACTCGGAGACTGCCTGTGCGGTAAGAATGCCAGAGCGTAAGGCATGCGACATGCCCATGCCGCCGATGGGATCAAACTCTTCTTTGGCATCCCCGGCTAGAAAGACCGTGGGCATGGCGAGGGTACGCCGCACATTTCCGATGCCGGTGCGGCCGGTAGCTGGCAATTCCAGCTCGCCGCTAAAGTCCATGGCGGTGAAAACAGTCTTAAGATTCTCTGCCGACAAAAGGATCGCTTTCAGATCGAGCCCCGAAGTGGAGGGGGCCAGGATGCTGACATTAAGCCGCCCCGAAGCGAGCGGAGTGCAATAGATCTCATAACCCTTGCGGAGAAGAATATGAACAAACTGAGGCGGCGTCGAGAAGCGCCCGCAAAACGTCACCGTAACCCCGGCCCGACTAACCCCAGTCCGCCGAATGGTACACCCTAGCTTTTTTAGGAGACTAGCGTTGCCGCCGCAGGCGAGGATAATCGCCCTCGCTGAGATTCTTTTGGATTCCGTACAAAGTAGCCTCGGTCGCACGTCCGTAACTTTTTGCGACAGGAACAAACTGACGCCCGGAGTTCGCCCGGCGGCGCTCGAAATGGCCGCATCGAGAATAAGCCGCTGAATCGTGATGCTCTTTCCCCAGGGCGAATGAAGATAGCTGCGCGTGCGCCCAGCAAGCAGGCAGTAGCCTTTGTATTCTAGATGAGGAAGTTCAAGTATAAGGTTCTTTAGGCCTAGGTTTTCGAGTTGCTTGAGTCCGAAAGCCGAGAGCCCCTCGCCGCAAGGCTTTTGGCGCGGAAACCCAGCCCCATCCAGCAATGCTACCCTGTACCCTTTCCGTCCAAGCCAAATCGCGGCGCTCGCCCCCGCCAGGGAAGCTCCAACTATTGCCACGTCATAATTTTGAGGCATTTTTCATCCGCTGCAATTTTGCTTTCCTCAATTAAAGGCTATCTTTAGGTGCTTTGTGAATAATTGATATGTCGCATGACGAAAAATGCCAGCCAGTCAGGAGTGTTAGCAGAGCGGTATAGTATATTTATGGGAATGGCTGACGAGCAGGATATCGTGAAGAAGGAGCGTCTTTTAGCTATCGCCCTGCTTCTCTTTGTAATCACCTTTACCATTTTGGATATATTTGAGGATCTGCAGGAGGGCAGTACGCCGCTTCACGTTGCTAGTGAAATCGGAGTTGTTGGACTGTGCCTAATCGCCTGCATTTACTTATGGCGACGCGTCGTCGGAGCTTGGGCTTCAAATTCACTCATGCTGCGTAGCCAGCTCTCGTCTCTACGTGAAGACGCCCAACAATGGAAAACCCAGAACGCTGCCTTAGCAAGTGGATTATCCCAGGCGATTGAGAAGCAGCTGGATGAATGGGGCCTTTCTAATGCCGAGAAGGAAGTTTCCTTTGCGCTAATAAAAGGCCTTAGCTTCAAAGAAATCGCCGTACTTCGACATACGAGCGAGCACACCACTCGACAGCAAGCCGCCACCATATATCGTAAATCCGGGCTTGAGGGCCGAGCTCATCTCGCAGCATTTTTTTTGGAAGATCTTCTGGTGATTACACCAAGATCTTAGTCGAGCTCACGGAATCTCTACACATAAATTATCAACAATTCAGTCAGTTACCACCACCACTCAATGGATACGCGAACCCCACATCGATCCATCGTGAGCTCGCGTGGTGAGTCAACAGCTCGCTTGTCATACCAAGCGAACTAACGTATACCCATAGTCGACTCGTCCATATCTCGTGAGCCCGATGGGCCCAGCGTGAGTAGACGAAGCAAATTGATGGTCCGTACAAATTAGTTTGGGTAGATCGATTCTCATTCCCGACGGATGAAGCGAGGCTTCATCCGTCGGGACGTGATGGTTTTTCAAAATAGCTGGCACATTTAAAGAAAGTGAGGGCAGTAACATGCCGTGCCTGACTGGTTCTATCGTTACGATTGGCAGTTCCTGGTCCCTCTTCGTTCAGGATCGCTACCGCCGGGTGTGGTGGCTAATTCTAATCGTCCTCTCGGGATCGTGGTGGGCCTACTTCGGGGTGTGGAGAGAGAAGCCTCTCCTCATTAGCCTCGAGGTACTCTCCACCCTGTATGTACTGACTCTGGTGGCGCGGATTTCCTGGCGAATCTTCGTCATGCGAAAGCTTCCGCCGGGGTTCGCGTTTGGGCTAAGCATCTCCGCCGCCCTCTCTCCATATCTCGCAAATCGCATCAGCATGGCGCTGGGAGGCGCTCTCGCAATGATGGCGATCCTCGAGAAACTGGGACGCGCAGATTTTACTCGCATGGAGTACAGCGTCCTCCTGAGTGGACTGTGCGCCTGGATGTTCGTGATTCTCAATTGGAGAGCGTGGGGAAAGACTTTTGTGGTCAGCCGCTTCAGGCGCATGACTCACGAAAACGCCGACGCTCCGATTGAGCCGAAGACACCTGATGGCCGAGCGAACAGCAGTTGTCCGCTCGGGTACTAAGACACCTAGTGAATTTCAAGCAACTCAAGGAGAAGTCACATGAAAGATGGAACGATGGCAGAGGCTCGCCCGGATGGCCGACTCTCTGCTTCCTCTGACGGCCGAGGTCGCTGCGGAAACACCTGTTCCGCATGTCCGCGAGCCCACTCTTGCCCTGGATCGGCGTTGGTTTCCCTCAGCGTTTCCGCTGCTGGTGACACCACGGCGGCAACACCCCCTAAGCAAGACAGACACTAGGGAAGGATCAGATCGTAGTTTCGACTGAGGTTGGTCTCTAGATTTACACCTCCAAGAAAGGAAGTGATCGTGGGACGTCATTAACGAAGGTTTTTAACGTCCCCTCACTTTTTACGTAGGAGCAACATGACAGGAGCATCTCAGCAGCAGACCAACGCCGTGCCTCAAAACTTGGAATCACCTCGGCCCGAGGCAGCAAGCCCAACGGTGGAGGCTTGCCCCCCGCTTGATGGTAGCGGAATCGGTAGTCGTTTTTTGCTTGAGCAGGCACCGACCTTCGATCTGTTGTCTCAGCTACGAAGCGCCACCTCGGAAGTCCACGAAAAATTGGACAAGGGAGTGGCCATAAACATCGAAATCCAACGCCGGATAAGGGGGACCGATGGCGGGGAGACAGCAAGCTCAACCCTCGAGCGCCGCCAACAGGAGTATCGGGAGACATACCGTATCTACTTGCTTTCAATATTGGCGATCGAAAGAAGCCTTGAATCAATCATTGACGCAAGCGCTATGGGACAGAGTATGTTCCGTCGACTGGAATTCCGTCCCGAATCTCCCGTGGCGTCGTCACTCATAACACAGGACCTGCGCGACATAGGAGTCGCAGATCCGGAGCCCGCACTGAAGCGGCTAAACCTAAGAAATCTTGAGCTGGACTCTCCTGCTGCAATGGCTGGCGCGCAATATGTTCGCTCCGGTTCAAGAATGGGAGGAATCGTAATTGCGAGCATTGTAAAGGAAAATCTCGAGTTTGATGGGGCGCATGGAGCGCGGTTCCTGAATATGCACGGCAGGGAAACTCGCCGCTACTTCGGGGATTATTGCCGAGGACTCGAAAGATTTCCGCGCTGTGAAGAAGAGTGCACACAGGCGGTAAGCGCAGCGACAGCGGTCTTCTCAGCCATACTGGAACTCCAAACCGGAGTTCGTGAGCGGTTAAATGAGTCGGGATTCAGTCGTGCTCTCTCGGCGACCGGTCGCGCCATAAAGAGTCTCCTCGTCACCGAAGAGCGCTAACCCTCTCGTTGGTACAGGGTAGCTTTTTTTCTCCAAGAACTTGAGGAAGGTAAGCCCGCTAACCCAGCTCCGGCCCCCCATTTCTCCTACCGGAGCTCTTCAACCGCTTCTATTTCAGGAGCGCCGGCTGGTACGAGGTAGGTTTCCTCCAGTATCCAGGAGATTACGCGTGCGCGGTTAAAAAAGCGGCCGTTTCGGGATCTTCGCAGTAAACGCAAATACCGAAACGCGGTCGAGACAAAAATATATTGTACCGTGCGATCAGGAGATCAAGAACCCGCGAATCCTTCGCATAGGCAAGCTCCATAAGTGAAGAGCTGCCGCCATAACGGATGTAATCTGTAATCGTGTGGCATTCATGGAGTTTCCATTTTCCATCGCGAACAACTAAATCCTTTCCCCAGATGAGCCCAACATAGTCGACCTCCAGTCCTTGCGCACCGTAAATCGAAGCACAGTGAGTTAGGTTGTTATGCTCTTTCTTCGTCCAAAACTTCTCATACTCTCCAGGCATGGCCCATTCAACTAAAGGCTCCCTGAGTCGGGTTCTACTGCTGCGGCCGTCCGTCTCGGTAAAGGAGGCTATAAGCGCGACGCCCCAACCCTCCCCTCGCTTTTCATTCAGATGACTGAGCAGTGCGTGCCCTGAGGGCGCAATCGCAAACTCGAAGGAGCCGCGCCTCGGCCGACTGGAAAAACGAGATAGGCACGCAGGTTCCCTTAATAATTCTTGAATCCAAGGATAAAAATCATCCCCACACGCGCCCCGGCGCATACCATCGAGAGTGAGAGTGATGACCGGGCGGCCTCCAGCAAAACTTTTCACAACCCCTAAAACATCGATATCGCCCGCCGAGAGTTTTTGGCTCGGATCCCAGAAAAAAGTTACAACCTTACTGGACGAAAGGGTTCGACGAACGAGCTCGGGAGAAAATCTTTGCGATTCATCGCATGCAATGAAGTCATAACTAGTTCTTGCATCAAATTCCCCCGGATGCTTAATCAGATCCGACACGAGCTGAAGTTGCTCCGTAGAGTGCGCCTCAAATAGACCGCCGATCCCCTCACGCAACCCGACATTCACAGAAGCATAGCAACCGATGCGACCTCGCTCTAAAAATTGCCTAATCGCCGAAAACGCTATGCTCGTTTTCCCTGACCCCGCACCCCCTTCAACCACGAAAATAGGGCGGTCATGGGACTGCGCCGCAGCGCAAAGTCCATCCAGAACGACGAACTGATCATCGTACAAAGCTTCCCCCAAGAAAGATGCGTCAGAGATCACATTTGTCGAAAGCGGATGCTTGTCGAATAGTGAACCAAAGAACGAGCGGCGTGGGCTATGTTTTCCCGCAAGGAACTTTCGAACACTCGGCCAGCCCGCCGCATGCGTTCCTAAAAAATCCGAGATATATCGACGAAGATCGGCCGCGGTATCTGAAAAAAACACAGGGTACAAACGACAAAGATCTCCAAATGGCGGAGAGGTTAAGTGTTTGGCGGGGCTTGAATCCGCCGAAATATTAAACACATATGAAACTGCTCTCACTGTCACGGGGACATCAAAATCCACTACTTCACTGATGGCGTGCGAATATCCGCGAACCTGCTCGGATGGATGCGCTACTACACGCCCATTTGACAACACAAAGGAAGCGGAAGAATTTGAGACATGCGCAACATTCCTCCAGCCCTTAAGTTCAAGAATCAACGCCTGCATGCCACCCGTAGCCGCATTTTCTGAAAGCAGAATCACATCGGCCCGCTTCCGTGCTCCCGGGATGCTGTATTCGAGAAGCATCGGGAAATCTTTGAGGTCAGGAGAATCAAGAAGTTCAGCCAAGATTGGATAGGACTTTTCCCACGAACGAATCTCAGAAGGTGACAACAGCACCCCGTCCTGAGCATATTTTTTGCAGATATGAGGAACTAGCGTTTTCCCGCGAACAGACGAGATAAACTCGGATACAGTTAATGAAGCGGCACAGTAATCAAAGCGCATCAGGATGCCGTCATTCAAAACTTCAGGAATTAAGAGGGAAGAGCTCCCCGAATTTTCTCCAAAAGTTATCCTAAGGGCTGCGCCAAGAAAAGCCCGAAGGTCAATTTCTTGGCGCATTCAGCGAACGACTACCGGTCTCCCCGTTGAAACTCAATAAATGAGAGCTAAGATTCTACGCCCTGCGACCCGCACCACTCACAAAAGTGCATATGCCAGAAAGCTTTCGCTTCACCGACAAACCGGGGTGGCGTTCTCGTAGGATTGCCGCCGCACGACTTAGGAGTCTGCCCGCAGCTGACTCTTCGACTTTACTAAAGCTTGCACTTGGGTTTGGAGTAAAGAAGTACACGCTCGCAGAATTTCCAGCTCCGATTGAATAGCCAATAGCCAAATTCTTTCCGCCGTAAAGTGCGATATCAATTGCGGGATCAGAGATGCGCCCCCAAAGAGTTCTTGTTGGTTCAGAGACACTGGTAGTCATTTGCATAGAGGTAGTAAGCCGTAGCCCCCAAAAGTGGAACGTTAGTAAAAGGAATGAATAATTATGTAAAAACTCACTGACTAGGTGATGCAGGACGCGCAAAGTAACGCGCCATCACACATTTCTAAATCTTCACAGACACAAGCTTGAAACTTGCAATCTCAGGTAAAGAAACAATTTCGTGAGGTGAGAAGATAATATTTCTTTCACTCGAAGAACACCATAGCGCGAGCAAGAACTTTTTCAGGAATGTATGATTTAGATTGCTTGGCGCATTCTGAGACAAAAAATAAATTCAAAACTTCCCGTTGCGAAGACTTTTGTTTTGCGCATGACGACTATGCGCCTCAGCCAATCGATCGTTTTGGTACACCCTGCCCTTTCTTCCCTTTTCTTCCCTTTCGTCCCTCTCTCGCCCCTCCAACCAGAAACTTTCTTCCTCTACTTCCGATTTACTATGTATGCCACGGCGTCGACGCTACATTCGAGGAAATCGGCCCTACGAATTAGGGTTTCGAGTAAGACAGGGCCTCCCCTTTGCCTGCCGGAAAGTTATCACTCTCTTTATTGAGTCAGCGTTGGCACGGACTCAAAGGGACAGCAAAGTCATCCTTTGTGACTTTATTTGGATGGGCAACCACGTACACCTACTTATTGTGGCTCAAGACGCAGCCCAATGTAGAAATTTCTATATGGAACTCCAGAGAAAGATCACGGAATACGTGAAACGCTCCTTAGGTCTCGCCCATTTGAATCTTTGGGAAGGCTCGCCGATGGTGGCGGAAATCTTGGACTTAGAAAAAGCGATTAGTCGCGTAGTTTATTTCTATTCAAATCCATCACGCGCACACTTGGTGGAAACCATTTCCGATTATCCCGGCCTTTGTAGTTGGCAGCTCATTTATGGGGAGAAACCGCAGCACTCAAAGGACATACCCTGGATTCGATTCCCGGCGGTGAGGTTATTACCCTCACGTCAACTGAGCGATAGACAGGACAGTTTCATCACAAAGAAGCTGTGCGACGGCGCAACTATGAAGCATGCCCTAACCTATAATTTCGACGCCTGGATGAAATGCTTCGGAATCAGCGAACCTAAAGATGTGCAGTCGGTTCGGAACCGCATTCGAACCGAAGTAGCGAAAATTGAGAATGACCTTAAGCTCAAACGTCGGACAGAAGGTCGCCGAGTTTTAGGTGCCCTGCGGCTTAAACAGTTACCAATCGCACAATCCCACACACCAAAAAAGAAGCAGCGCGCTGTTTTCGTATTATCCTCAAGTGCCCAACTTCGAACGCGCTATATAGCTCTGGTAAAAGCGCTCTGCCAGAAGTGTACGGAACTTTACAAGCTAGCTCGGTGCGGGTTTAGCGGGCTTGACTGGCCACCAGGAATGTTTCTCCCGCCACTCCCCCCGATCGCCTCCGCCATAGCGGATTGAAGATCGCCCATACCACGGAAGAACTTAGCTAGCCTCAATAGCAGAGATTCGACAACACTTCGGCCCCGACAGCTTCAGGAATCATCACCCTTTTGATTGGGTTCGAGGCCTGCCACTTGAGACATTGCGCAGATATAATTGGCGTCCTCGGCAGGCCTCGAACCTGCGACCCCAAGTTTAGGAACACCACCTTGTGATGCAACCTGCCGGACCAGCGAATAATGAACAACGCCGGTACGTTAAATTATCCAATAAGCGTAGTGCATTACCTACCGTCGATCAAGAGTGATGTGTTGAGGCCTATTGGGAGATTCGGACAAAAGTTGTAGTGAAGTGGATCAAAAATGGATCACGAAATCGGGCCAGACCCCAAGAGTACAAGACTCACGTTTCTTTCAAAAATCCCATTATCGTGAATTTCCGAATCCGAAATGGATCAAAAATGGATCACGAATTTCGCGCTGGAGATGCGCCCTCGGAGAGGTTCGAACTCCCGACTTCAACTTTAGGAAAGTTGCACTCTATCCAACTGAGTTACGAGGGCTTATACGGTCAAGGCATACTAGCAGGAACGTAATTGACCGTAAATAATCGGAAAATCAGTCCCTTTTCCTTTTTAAGCTACTCTATCTCTTCAGAATTATGGAGTAACCTAACTAATCCTATGATGTACATCTAAACATTGGGGCTTTATCCTCCGGTAATCCAACTAATAGGCTGCCGGAATAATCAGCATGACTAGAGCCATGATGAGCATCAATAGATCTTCGGCAAGAGTTATTTTTGTAAGGGGCAGTTTGAATATCGTTCCCAAGCATGCGCACTGAAATGGGCGATTCTCCCGGATAGTTTTGAGCACGCCAATACTGCTCACAGCCATTAAGATCGCCGTGAGAATGTTTGTCGTTACAGGCGCGGATCCAACGAGATAAAGAATCCCAAGCCCCAACTCAAGGAAGGGGTAGATATACCCATAACCCCGAAAGCGAGCACCGATCAGGTCATAGGTGCTGTATCCTTCAGCGAACCCCTTTAGATCAAGCAGCTTGAAAAAAGAAAAGATTACAAAAAACCCGCCCATGAAATTTGTCATCATGGCGTGAAGGTCAAAGCGCACCA
>JAFLCA010000040.1 GCA_017302875.1 Deltaproteobacteria bacterium | reverse complement strand
CCTTATTGGCGGCAGACTTTCCGGAGTGCACGAAGAGCTGCGGCATGGCAATGGGAAACAACTTGCCGGAGCCACGCACATAAATGTCGGTTTGCGCTAAGGCGTCACTTACAAATAGCAGGCCTGCTGCGACAAGAAGTTGAGACAACAATCGAAATGGCGCGCCATTTAAAATCTTCATCATTTTACTCTCGTGGATCAAATACCATGCGGACTTTCTTGAAATACTCATATACCTTCTCCGGAGGTGCTGGAACAGGGCTGGCCTTATAGACCGCGCGTAAGACGGAATCATCGAATTCACGATTGCCGGAACTGCTTACAATCTCGACATTTGAAATTTCGCCTGAGCTGGAGATCTCAAACACGACTCCGCTCTGCAGCGCCGCCATAGTGTCATACCAGCGCCAGCCCTGCTTAATGCGATTCTTCAACAAATCGCGATACATGAGGGCTTCCGCCGGAAGAAGAGTTCCGCCGCCCATGCCTTTTCCGCCCAATCGAGCCGCACCAAAGCCCTTGCCGCCCGCATCAGTCGATTCTCCTAGGTAACGTTGCATGGCGCTGGCCAGTCGCTTATCAATGTCAGCGCTAGTCTCCTTGACTTCCTTCTTGGCGACTTTTTCAGGCTTCTTTACCGGTTCTTTTTTTTCTTTTTCCTTCTCTTTTTCTTTGAGAGAAACTTCTGCTTTTTCTTCCGGCTTTTTGGTCTCAGGCTTCGTTTTTACTTCTTCCTTCTTCTCCTCTTTCTTTTCCTCTTTGGCCGGAGCGGGCGCCTGCACCTTCTTAGGCGGTGCCATGGTTTGCTTCTTGTCGTCCTTGGGAACCTGGCCGATTCCGCCAATTGACTGGCCGCCCTCAAGCGTCACGGAATATATGGTAGGAGGAGGCATAGCGCGAGAAGCGCTTCCGAGCTCAAACAACAAAACGATTGCCAGCAGGAGATGGCCCGCTGCAGAGGCGGTCAGTCCAAAGACATAATCAGAACGCTGTGACTCAACCAAAACTCGAAGCTCAGTTTGAAAAAACGAAGCCCTCTCCTAGCGTCCGCCGGGAGGTGCTGACACTAAACCAATTTGCGTAATTCCGGCCTCATGCAACTTCCCCATCACGTCCATGATTCGTCCGTAGGACAGGGCGCTATCAGCTTTGATGTAGACTTTGCGATCCTCTTCCTGCCGAGCAGCCAGCACCGCAGCAACTTTCTTCCCAAGATTGTCGAGCGTGAGCTGGTTTCCAGAGCCCAAGAAAACTTGCCCATCTTTATCAAGAGACAAGACCACCTGCTCCTGAGTTCCCTTGAGCGGCGCCGTCGTCGCCTTCGGCAAATTCACTTCCACGCCCTGCTGCAACATCGGAGCTGTGACCATGAAGATAACGAGCAACACGAGCATGACGTCTACGAGCGGCGTAACGTTAATGTTAGCTACTGGCCCGTCACCATTGTATCCGTTTGCGCCTGCCATACCGTATCGCCCTATTTGATGACGTGAGTTCGCGCCACATTCAGGAAGTCGGCGCTAAAAGTATCCATGGCGTCCCGAAACTGACGAACCGCCACTGCGAAGTAGTTATACGCCACTGCTGCGGGAATAGCGGCTGCTAGACCAATCGCCGTTGCCACTAGGGCCTCGGAAATTCCAGGGGCCACCGCCTGTAGGGTGGTTGACTTTGCAGAGCTCAGCCCATGAAAGGCGTTCATGATACCCCAGACCGTTCCAAAGAGGCCGATGAACGGAGCGGCACTAGCCACCGTCGCCAAGAAGGTAATACCTTTTTCAAGCTTAAGGGCCTCATCCAGCTCGGCACGCTTCAAAGCCCGCTCTACGGTACTGATTTGCACTTCGGAGTTGCCCTTTGCGGCGGCAGTCTCGGCGACGAGCTTCGTCAACTCGCGATAGCCGGAGGTGAAAACTTGCGCCAGAGGGCTAGACTCTAAACGCCGAGACGAGTCTTCAATGCGGTTAAAATTGCGCGTCTCCCAAAAAATGGTACTGAACTCTTTAGAGTCCTGACGCGCACGTCGAAACTGCAAAAATTTCGCTATCGTAATGGTCCAGCTCCATACCGAAAGGAGCAGCAACACAATCAGAACCAGCTGCACAATGGCGCTCGATCCAATCATCATCGACCAAATTCCCGGCGCCGCTGTTGCAGCAGTCGGATCTACATTCTCAAGCATGCGATTCCCTTTTTATCCTTGCGTAGACGACCAACGTGGAGCGCTCCAAGCGTTCCCTTTGCGCAGTCTCTATAAAGCCTGTAATTCAGGGCGGTTACGCCGCGTATATAGGCTAGAACAATATCACACACATTGACCCTCCACGCCAGTCAAAGGATCACAACAGCACGAGCTAACCCCGCAGTCGCTCTTCCATTTTTTATTGACACCGGGCAAGGCTTTACTTAGAACCAAGAAACCTTTGTACGGGAGTTTTATGAGCATCAATATTGGAATCAATGGTTTTGGACGCATCGGAAGAATAATTCTACGTGAATTGCTGGCGCACAAAGACAACGAAGGCATTCGCGTAACCGCAATAAACGACATCACCGACGCCCACACGCTCGCCCATCTTTTTAAATACGATTCAATTCATAGGACTTTCCCCGGAGAAATTAGTTCGAGTGAAGGTAAATTTACGGTCAATGGCCGCGACGTAAAAATATTTGCAGAAAAAGACCCCTCAAAGATCAACTGGAAGGATGCTGGCGTTGATGTCGTGCTGGAGTGCAGCGGAATCTTCACCTCCAAGGAAAAGGCCTCGGCCCATCACAAAGGCGGTGCCAAGAAAATCATCATCTCCGCCCCGTCTTCCGACCCTGACGTGACGATCGCATACGGCGTAAACCACGGCGACTACAAAGCCCAGGAACATCATATTCTCAGCTGCGCCTCTTGCACCACGAATGCCTTGGCCCCCGTCGCCAGAGTCATCCTCGATAATTTTGGAATTGTGCGCGGCACGATGACCACCATTCACTCCTTCACGAACGACCAACGCATTTTGGATTTGCCGCATAAAGATCTGCGAAGGGCTCGCGCTGCCACAATGTCGATGATTCCGACTTCCACCGGCGCTGCCAAAGCCATTGGGCTCGTCATTCCAGCGCTCAAAGGCAAGATGGACGGATTCGCCATGCGCGTGCCAACCCCTGACGTGTCCGTCGTCGATCTAGTTGTGGAATTGGAGCGCGATGCCTCGGCTGAAGATCTTAATCGCGCCTTCCGCAACGCCAGCGAAGGAGCCCTCAAGAATATTCTTCAATTCAGTCAGGAACCGCTCGTCTCGGTTGATTTTACCGGCAATCGTCATTCCAGCATCGTGGACGCCCTCTCGACGATGGTCATTCAGAAAAGACTGGCAAAAGTAATTGCTTGGTACGACAATGAGGTCGGCTTCTCTTCGCGCATGATCGATGTGACGAAGATGGTAGCTGCTTCTCTTTGACAAATTGCGGATGAAATCTAAACGCCTGCTGGTCGGCAACTGGAAGATGTATCTCGGATCTTCCGAAGCAACGGCCTTGGCTTCGCAGCTGGCGACATTCTCCAAAGACCTCAAGCATAGCGCCGCGTGGATTGCCCCTTCGTTTCCGCACCTTGCAAGCTGCGCTCAAGCTGCCAAAGGTTCCCCGATACAGGTCGGTGCCCAGAATGTGTGCTGGGAAGCGAACGGCGCCTTCACAGGCGAAGTTTCGCTCGCCTCGCTGAAGGAATGCGGCTGCAACTTTGCCATCGTCGGACACTCTGAACGCCGGTTGTTGTGTGGCGAAACGCCCGAGCTTGTGGCGCGCCGAATGAATTTTGCCTTGCAATCTAATTTGCAAGTAATTCTTTGCGTTGGCGAAACCTTCGAACAACATCAAGACGGCGAGACTCACGCTGCGCTCGCGGAACAGCTCGCTCCCGTGGTCGATGGACTGGCGGCTGAGCATGCCGATCATTTGTGTGTCGCGTACGAACCGGTATGGGCCATTGGCACAGGGCGCTACCCGACCAACCAAGAGATTCGAGGTGCGCACGAATTTATCGCCCAGCAGTTCGCACGCAAAATGAAAGACCCTCCCTGCATTCTGTACGGCGGCAGCGTTACGCCCGAAAACTTCGAGCACATCCTTGGCGTGCCTCTCGTGCATGGCGCACTCGTGGGAAGAGCTAGTCTGAAGTTTGAGCAATTCCGCGCGCTCATTGAAATCTCCGAGCGCTGCGGCCCCATTCTCTAGCTTAAACTCCTCAATTTTAGCATTCCCAAAATACCCCCAAAAGGGCGAGTAGCTTCAGTGTCTTACAGTCGCTATTTAGAACTTCAGGCGCAGCTCCGACCTTTTCTATAATTGCTTCAAGGATGAGAGACATGACCGTAGGGCTCCCGGCACGGATAGGCCAACAAAGCACTGCTACCTCAGCGGCCAGAGAAGCCTTAGCCTCCCTCGCGAGCACAGCCAACGCTACGGAGATCGGAGTAACTGCGCAGCAAGCGGCAGCCGAAAGTCTCGGCCAAACCCTCTTCAATGCGAAGCTTGAGAAACACCTCGATGATGTATCTCACGGACAGGCAAACCTGTCTTCGGATGTAGCCGAAGCGCTGTTCCAAAAAGGACAAGACACGAGCGCCGCGCTCGCGCAAAGCGATCCTGCCGCACTCAAAGACTATGCGGCCTACTCAACAATCCTGGGATACAACAATCGCGCGCGCTACGTGAGCGCTCTCGATCAGACGACCCGCACCTTATCCAACATCCCCAGCCAAGAGGAAGCGAAGGCGGCTACAGATGAACTGGTAAAAGCTTTCTATCCGAACTCAGACGCCGGCGGTATCAAAGGAAAGTAAATCGTCTGTAAAACTGCGCACGATAAAGTCGACGACGTCTTTTACCGACACAATACCGATTGCAAGTCCGTCAGGATCAACGATCGGCATATGCCGGAAGCCTCCTGTCGACATTAGATTGAGCACGAAGCCTATCGTCGCATCGGGCGGCTGCGTGACCGGATCGGCGGTCATGAATTCAGAAACAGGGCGCGCCTTATTTTCAGGAAAGTTCTTGATCACTTTGAGCAGCACATCTCGCTCGGAAAATATGCCGGCCAGCTTTCCGTCGGCTCGCTTCACCAATACGCAGCCGACCTTGTTACTCCGTAAGAGCTCGACCACCGACTCGATGCTATCCTCCACGCCGACACTGAGCGGCTTGTGAGTCTCCAAGACGCTCACGCTGCGACACAAGAAATTAGTATCGAGCACTCCGAAGCTTGTTTTACAGGCCTTGTGAATCGCACTCTCGATATGCGCCTGCTCCGCAATTATCTCTCCGCTGCTCTTATTTTTTTCCTGGCTCATGCTTATCCGCCTCCTTGACGACAATCGGTTCAAACGCGCATTCAATTGGTTTTAGATCTCCAGCCTCGAAGGCTTGAGCCTCGATATTAAAATCGATTGATATCGGCCCCTTCATTTCCTCAACGGCCTCGAACATTTTATCTCCGTCCCGCAGCACGGTTCCCGGATACAGTACCCCGAGAACGTTCACTCGCGGCACATGACTGATCTTTGCTTGTTCGAGCAGCTCTTTTTTCTTTGCTAGCAGTTTGATCTTACCACCTTCCACCTCTTTCAACTTGGCGTACATCTTTTCCATCTTTTCGCGATGCGGCGCATGCAGCACCTGCATACGGGCTGGATTCAGCGCGTAAGGCCCAAGGTGAATTTTTATGAGGTCGATTGCTTTCTGGTGATCCGCAACCTGCTGCATCAATTTCGCGAAGTCTCCGCGCACTTCGACATCGCTTCCCAAGAAAATCTCGGTTCTTTTACCGGCATCATTACCCCACTGCAAAGCCTCCGCGCCACACACCACATAACAGCGCCCACCGATCACGCGAGCTCGCCCCATTAACATGGTAGTTTGCGTACGCAGAACCGAATCGAGGGCTTCCTTCTCAATCTTGATTTCGCCCTGCACCTCGACGTTGACTTCCTGCACGAGGGTCGCCTGAAAGTTCTTGCCGCCCACAACTTTCGATTTTTCACCGCCAAAGAAATATCCCCTTATTTTGATGTCGCCTTCGGCGGAAGTGAGGATGGCCGAGTGCACGTTGCCCATCACCTCGATACCCTTACGAGCCTGCACCGAGAGTCCGGCGGTCACATCACCGGCAACCTTAACCGCCCCAATGAAGTTGATGTTCCCGACATGCAGATCCAGATCTCCTTTAATGAGAAGCTCCGGACGAATGGCAAGCTTGCCTGAAGCTTCTTCTAAGTAACCGTCAATCTGAGCGGTCGCTATCTGGAAGTCTTCGCCGGGAACGGCCGCAAGCGCGATACTTTTCTCGACACTAACCTTCGCAGGCTTCCCCGGAGTCGCTTTAATTGGATTTCCAAGGGCGTCGATTCCCGCAGTCCCAGGCTTAGGCGCGTAAATTCGAGCCACAGCCTGGCCGGTTTGGATGTTATCGAAGAGATGCAGCTCGCGAAAATCAGCAAAGCCTTTGCTGTCGACCTTCACGCTGCCCTTTTCGGTCATTTTCTTTACTAAGAGTAGCAGCTTCCCGTCCGCCCCTTGCTCAGGGGGACTGCCCTTGGCGATTCGGCGCTCGAGGACTTTTTCTCCACGCCGCAATACTTTGACGATGTCGTCGACGACCGCCTCATGAATCTCGGCTTTGCCGCTGAATTCTTGGATGACTGCCAGCAGCTGCTCTTTGGTGAGCTCTTTGCAGGAATGCTCGGCGCTCGCTTCGACGTCAATGAAGAGCTTCATCTTGTCGTCAGCGAGTTTCGCCGTGAGCGAGAACAGTTCGTTCTTCTTTGTGAAGACTGTCTTCATTACCCCTGCATTAAACTACTTCCCCAAGCACTCATTCCAATAGTCTTTCGTGCCGCTCGACAAACGCGGTCCCACTCGCGTGATGACCTGCTTCGAAAGGAAACAACCCGCTTTGCCGGCCTCTGCGGCGGAAAAGCCGTTCGTAACGCCGTAGAGAAACGCGCCGGCGAACATATCTCCCGCTCCGGTCAGATCAACCGGAGTACAGGGGAAGGCCTCGATGCGGTGCTGCTTGCCGGCGAAGCTGATCAGCGAGCCTTCAGCACCAACGGTAATCGCGACATTTGGGATGGTGGCACTGAGCGCCGCAAAAGCTTCCTTCGCATTGCTTTTACCGGTGAAGGCGCAAGCCTCGCTTTCATTTGCAAAAACTAGGTCTGCGTGCCCCACAATTTCCCGCAAGATCTCGCCAAAGCCGCTCACGATCCAGGCCTCGGAAAAAGTAACCGCAATCTTGGTGTCGGCGCTCTTGGCGATAGCAACCGCGTGACGAAGCGCTTCATGCGCCTTCTCTGAGTTGGCAAACAAGTACCCTTCAATAAATAACCACTTCGACTGACGAATTACCTCTTCATTGATATAGGGAAGCGACAGGTGCGAAGCCACGCCCAAATCGAATCGCATGGTGCGCTCACCGTCCGGAGTGATAAGCGCGACCACCGTTCCGGTTTGTTGGTTGGCGATCAAATGATTGGCAAGCTCGACGCCGAGAGACTGTAATTCTGACTCGAAGTGAGTTCCGTATTTATCATCACCGAGACAGCCCATGTAAGCCGCTTTCCCGCCCAGCTGAGCAACTGCGATAACGGAGTTAGCTACAGATCCGCCGCTGGCGATCAGAGCGTCGTAGTTTTTGAATTTTTCGAGCAATTGGCTCTGCTCACCGGCTTCCGCCATGCGTGTGGTAGCACGCTCGAATCCCAAAGCTGCAAATTCTTGATCGGTAATGCGCAAAAGCACATCAACTAAGCCATTTCCAATTCCACATACATCCAAGCGTTTCATTACCTTTCTCCGTTATTCGTACCTACAGAATGCATGAAGGGTATAACGTATTATACGCCGGTCTGTATAGTCGCAGAAGAATGGGAATAAAAGGCTCAACGAAAGCGATTCAAGGGACTTAGGAGCAGCCGCCACCGCTTACGTGATCGAGGGTGACATCAAGCCCGTCTCCAAATCGTATCCAGCGCGTGTACTCATCGGAATAGCAATGACTGACCTCTATGAGCTCGCTTTGACAAGCTGCCGAGGTACAAGTTGGATCATAGGAAACTTGAAACTTCACGTTCTTTGGAATCTGCATTGCCGGCAAGTAGGCGCGCGCATTCGAATCGGCAATCGCTCCGGGCGCCGTCTGCACAGTAAGCCCCACGGCAGGAGGAGGATTGTCAACGTTATTAACGCTGGCCTCGACTGCGCTTCGAGCATTACGCAAGGTCGATTCGGCGACACTGTACGCGGCATCGGCGCGGTAGACCTTGAAAGAGCTCAGCCCGAGCATCGAGAGCACTCCGATTATACCGATGATGGTGAGTAGCTCGATAAGCGTAAATCCCGCTTCACCGCGTCGGCGTGCCTGTGGGCCCTGTATGTCAGATGCGAGTTTCATCACCTGAAAACTATCGGTCGCCTCAAACAATCAGTTAAGATCCTGAGGCTAAAAACTGGAGAAAACCCCTAGGAAAATTGCGTAGAGAAAGCCGCAGCGAAGCCAGGGACTTAGCGTATGTTACGCGGGATTTGCGGATACGCAGCTCTGCAATGCCTGCTCAATCTGGTCTTGGCAGGAAAAAAAGCAGGCTATGCGAGTTAAGACTTGGTCGACTAAGGCGTCCGGGCAGCTAGCGCCAGCAGTGATCAAAATCTCAAGGGGTGCCTTGCCGGGAGGCAGCCAGTCCGTGGAAGTGACTACTTCGTGCTTTGCCAGCTCGAGGTGGCGGATGGTGCGGGCATCCAATATTTCGTCGGCGTCTTTGATGTAGTAGGTCGGAACATGTTGCTCGAGCAACTCCACCAGATGCGAAGTATTGGAAGAGTTATAGCCACCCACGACAATCGCCAAGTCCCCGCCTGCCTCGATCAGCCCGCGAATGGCATCCTGATTTTCTGAGGTGGCATAACACAGCGTGTCGCGCGTGTCGGCAAAATGCTCATCGATTTCAGAAGCGCCGAATCGCGCTAGCATTGCTTCCCGCAGCAGTGCGCTGATGGACTGAGTTTCCCCGGCCAACATGGTCGTCTGATTCACCACGCCGATACGTTGCAGGTGCAGCGCCGCATCAAACTCAGGCGAATAGCGCCCCGCAAAGTCGTTCTTAAATCCGGAGAGCGGCACTTCGCCGCGCAGATAGCGTGCCAAGAGCTTAGCTTCTTCAATGTCGCGGATTACCAGTGAGGGAGCAGAAAGTCGGGCATGCGAAAATGTTGCGCGCGTTTCCTCATGCGCATGCTTCCCATGAATGATGACCGTGTACCCACGCTCTCCGAGTTGGCTCGATCGTTTCCACACTCTTTCCACAAATGGACAGGTGGCATCGTAGCGTCGAGCATCGATTCCTAAGGCGGCAAGCTTTTCGAAAAGCTCAACTGTGGTTCCGAAGGCCGGAACTATGACAATGTCATCCGGCTTCAAATCCTCAAACGGAGTCAGCTGTTTCCCATCCGGCGCTAGAATGAACCTTACTCCGCGCGCCAAGAGATCGTTATTGACGTGCGGATTATGAATCATCTCACTTAACAAAAACACGCGCTTGGTCGGATTCTCCTGAACGGCGCGATAGGCAATTTCGATGGCATTCTCGACGCCAAAACAGAAGCCGAAATGCCGCGCGATCTTGAATTTTACCGGCCCTAAATCGAGCACCGACGGTGATAAATCCTGCTTGCGGTGATCACCACTACGGCGCCAATTCTTAACGCCGGAGATGACCGACGAGCGATAGAAGAGAGGAATGTCGAATTTTCTGCCCATAGACGCCTACTAAACCGGCACCGTCTTATAGCATGAAGGGCCTATGAAGGACAGTTTGCCTGGCCCGCTAAGTCGAACCGAACACTTACCGTCGATCCCTAGCAACACGCAGCTTCGAGAGCGCTAGTTTGCCCAGATTCGAAACGGCGCGTCCGAACAGGGCCGCGGAGGCGACCAGGAAACAAAGCAATGCAAGACCAATCGTCACATCGCTGGTCGCTGCCTCGGTCACCCCCAAAGGTTGCTCCAGGAACAACAAAAAAACGGCCAAGGCGTACATAAAGGCACCGACCAACACTACATACGCAAGCACACCGATGATACAAAGCAAGGCATAAATCGAAAGGACCTGGACAATCGAGTTCACTCGCAAGGCTCTTCCAAACATCGAAAGAACGATCTGAGCTGAAGACCTCCCGCTACGGGTCGTATCGGAGCTTCTCAAGTTTGGTTGAAACTCAATTTCCTGATGATAACTGAGGCGCAGTGGTCCGGCACGGAAAGGCTTTTCAACGGTAAGAATGACAGTATCAGCTCCATGACACTCACACACCGCTGCAAGCAAGCGATTATCGTTTATCGAAAGTGTGCGCCGGCTGAACCAATACAGATTGAAGGGTTTAAGCAAACGCCCAAAAAAATCCTTGAGAATGTCACTGACTTGCAGAAATGGTAAGCGTTGCCTTTTCCCGAGCACGTCGAGCACTTGAGGCCAATGAACCTCATCAACTGACAAGGTCAGAGTAATTCTGATTTCCTCAGCGGCGGATCCCATCAGCGACACACAGTAAAATCAAAGCACTACACTCACCTATGGTTATGGGGAGTTTGAAGCTGTTCGTAACTGCACACCAGGTTAGAAGAAAAACCGTGAAACTCTGGTGGCTTACCCTAGACTGACTAACGTACTTGAACGCCCAGGATGCGGGCATCGGCACCTCCCGCGACGCGGGCAGGCACCCAGACTCGATCTACTTCGAGCTGGTACCGCAGCTCGAGACGCTGCGAGCTTTGGGTCTCGAAGGCAGGACACTCGAGTTGAATCTCCTGCCAGGCAAAGTCCCTCAACTCCACCTCGCGATTGATTTCACCCGCTCGGAGGTGCAGGTGCACCGGAGAAGTTTCAAGGTTAGGAGTAAGCGCACGCACAGACAAAGTGGCCTTGCCGGAAGAATTACAGGACAGCACATCGTTGGCTTGGCGAGCTGTCCAACGCTGCGCATGAGCTCCCTCTTGTTCCCAAGCGTAAAAACCCCGGGGCAGCATGGAGCTACGATATAGAATCGCGGCGACTAAAAATGCGGCCAGCACGTAGGTGCTGCGAGACCAGGAGCGCGGCTGAAAATCGCAGCCCAGCGCGAGTAGTAACGCACATAAGATCGCCACCTCAGTGAAAGCGATATGCGGTCCAAACAAAAGCAGTACGGCTAGCGCCAGCAGTGCGCTCTTTGCGAATCGATTGGGAGGACTCTCCTTCCAATGTAGCGCGGAGAGTGTCATCAAGAAGGCCAAAGCCCCGAGCAGTCCCGTTTCCGCGAGAAGTCCAAGATAGAAGTTATTTGAATTATCCGTCCAAGCTCCAATTGCAAAGCCAAGGCTACGCGAGTACTCCGGAACATGCAGGCGGAAGTGCTCAAATCCGAGACCGAAGAAAATATTGTCCAGCCACATGCGCCAGCCGATACTCCAAAATGCGAAGCGGCTAAAAAATGTTTCGGCACTATGAGCAATGAGTAAGGCACGAAGCACTCGGCGAGCGCCTTCCGGAGCCTGAGCGACAAGAGTATTAAATTCTTGGGGTGCCAAACCGGCAGCCACATTCAGCACCAGAACACCAAAGCCAGCGGCAAAAAGCATAACGAGCGTAGTACGCTTCCCAGCGCGCAGCGCTAACAGAACAAGATAGATTCCCAAGCCCAGAAAGAAGCTTCGCGAGCCGGAGAACGCACCCAAAATCACCCACACTGCGCTTAGCGCAAGTAGACATGCGCGCCGAATGCCCTGCGACTGCTGAGCTCTCCATGCCAAAAGTGGCAGAACCAGTACGATGAAAATTCCAAACGCGTTCGGATCGCTGAAAGTTCCCGATACGCGCGAGAGAGAGGTCCAAAAATCTGATTGGTTTGGAGCAATCCAGCTCCCGGGAAAGGCGATCAGAGCGGTGGTAAGCACAGCGCTCCCCGCAAGCCCGAGCTCAAGGCCGCTTAGAAAACGTTCGCGCTCATGCTCGTAGCGGTTGAAAAAGCTGGCAAGCGCTGCGATCGCGAGGAATCTCAGAAAACACAAAGCCACCGTCCAGGCAAAGGGAGGAGAGGAAACAAAGACGAGCCACAGATTTTCAAATCCACCATCCGAAGAGCCGATCGTTCCGTTCCACACCATTTCCCAGGTCGCTCGATCAAAGCCCCAGCAGAGTTCAGCGATTGTCCAGGCAGCGAATACAAGGAGGATTGGATTTGCCCAACGCGGCCAGATGACTTCCCCGCGCAGTGCCTGCAACAAGAGAAAGAGTAAAACCACCAACAGCAAAAGCTCACTGCCGAGAATGGGGAGAAGAGGCGTCGCTAGTCCTAGCAGGAGGGAATAAGGCATGTGGTAAACGGCCTTTCGTAGAAACTAAGCACTAACCACGTTTTCGAGGGGTAGCAAGCAATTGCACATTGCGCTGCGCCGCACTTTCATCCTTAAGACCACGCGGAGCCCACAGCATCACTTCATCCTGGGACAAAGAGGACGGGATCTCCTGTGGCGAGCGCGAAAGAGATTTAAGAACATTCTTCAAATCATCGCCAATTCCCGACTTCGAGAATAATCCGAAGGGGCCGACTCGCCCTTTAAATTTGCCTTCACCCCAGGCTCCCAGCAGCAAGGGGCCGCTCGAAGAAGGATGGACCCCGTCCTCCACCTCGTAGCCTCCGAGCAATTTTAATTCAGCCTTGCCATCTGCACCGATGGTGGCCGCGTGCATACCCAGGTATTTTCCATCTTGAAAGCTCAGCGCCAGCATGACCCAGGATTGCGGAGCAATGGCGATATCAGCAAAGCTGTACCACTTCCCCTTCTTCTCATCTCCCCAATACACAATCGGTCGCACCGTATCGGTGTCGCGAGCAAGTCCGATAATGTACCCAGACTGAGGCTCAGCTAACGCGTCGTTTTTGCCAATCAGCAGAACTTTTTCTTTCGGCTGGAGCGGTCGCGCAAACTTGAACCACCCGGAAAGAATAAAGTCTTCTCCGGGTTGTGGGTTCAAGGCAGCAGCGTGCTCAATTTCAATGCGCTGCCCGCTAGACTGAACGGCAGTGTACTCAGGGAAAATAGCATCAGCGTCGGCAGCGCTTTGGCTAGAGGTCGTGAGCGTTCCGCCGAATTTGAACGTAAAAAGTAGCGGCAGCGAAAATGAAATTACAAAAAGAAAAGCCAGCCCGACGATATAAAAGGGAGTACGAGACGCAACTCGCGAAGTGCCGTACAACATAGGCAGCCCTCCTTTCTCATTGCGCATGCGTCAGGGGATGAAACGGGACGAAACCCGTTTTACTCCTCGCTAGCTTCAGCCTTCTCGGCCTTCTTGGCGCGCTTCTTAGCTTTCGGCTTCTCGCCTTCAGCAGCGGCAGCCTCTACGGCCTCAGGAGCTTCAGTTCCTTCGGCAGCAGCCTCAGCGTCCTTCTTGCGGCCACGGCCCTTGCGAGCTTCCTTTCCTTCGGCAGATACAGGAGGAGCCTCGGAGATTACCTTTACAGGCACCGCTATGATGACTTCGGCATGCAACTTGACTGAAACCTTGAACTCGCCAGCCTTACGCAGCGACTCGGTCATTCGAACTTGCTTACGATCGATCTCGAAGCCCTTCGCCTTCAAGGCTGTCTCGATATCGCGTGAAGTAATAGATCCGAAACTCTTGCCGGCTTCGCCCATCTTGAGAGTGAATTCCAGGGCGGCTTCAGCAAGCTGCTTGCCGAGAGCTTCCGCTTCCGACTTCAAGCGAATACGCTTCGCCATGACGTGCTGCAAACGGTGCTTGAGCACGCGTTCATTGCGGCTCGAAGCCTCAATCGCGATTCCACGCGGAATTAAAAAGTTACGGGCAAACCCGCCTTTCACATTGACGCGATCGCCGACATAGCCGAGCGAAGGATAATTTTCTTGAAGGATGACTTCCATGATACGTGCTCCACTTCCAAAACAGAGATCTAAATAATCGAGGCGAACTTACTATTAATAGTCACCCAAAGAAGAATCACCAAACTCATCGTCACCGGAAGATCCTGGCTTACGCTTCGGATTGCCCTTGAACTTACGAACTTTCTCGTTGATGCGGTGACTCTGGAATTTGATGACCGGATCCGAGATGCGCAGCTGGCTGCTCACGTCACTCGCAATCGCGTGATCGTCGCACTCGTAGGTGAAGCAAACGAAGTTGCCGAAGCTGTTCTTCTTCACAGAGTATGCGATCTGCTTGCGGCCCCAAACGTCAACTTTGACGTTCTGCGCCTTACGCGAATCCAGCAACTTCTCAAACTTTTTTACTTCGTCCTTAACCGCGGCCTCGGCCAGCGAAGGATTGAAAACAACGATCGTCTCGTACTTCCTCATGTGGTTCACCTATGAATTAAATCTATTCTGCGCAGCTTTTAGTCCCTCTGCGCTCAACGTCTCAAGTGCCAGAGTCGCCCGAGTTAAAAGCTGCCGCACTGACGGCTGCTCTTCCTGCGAAAACCGGCCTAACACCCAATTCGAAATTCCATCCGCCCGTACTGCCTCAGAACGTTCCGCTCCGGGAGGCAACATCGGACGTCCTATACCAAGCCTGAATCGTACAAACTCAGGCGAACTAAGCGACTGAACAATCGACTTAATGCCGTTATGTCCACCGTCACCGCCGCCCTGCTTGATCCGCAAACTCCCCAAGGGGATGTCCACCTCATCATGCAGAACGACCAAACCGTCTACCGCAACCTTGTAAAACTGCATCACCTGAACGAGCGGCTCACCGCTGCGATTCATATAGGTTTGCGGCTTTACCAACAGCAGACGTTCACTACCGAGCCGAACTTCACTACAAAGTGCGCCCGATCGTTCACGCCATGCTCCCGGTTGAGATTTCTCCGCTGCGTGCGCATACAGCGCATCGATCAGCATGAAACCAAGGTTATGTCGCGTCTTCTCGTACTGAGCACCCGGATTGCCGAGCCCCGCTATGAGTTGCAGCTGCGACAAGAGAGTTTTACTTCTCCTTACCCTTTGCCGGCTTTGCAGCCTTATCGTCCCCGCCTGCCTTCGCAGCATCAGCAGAAGCAGCAGCGTCAGCACCGGCCGCAGCACCTTCCGCACCAGCAGCAGCGGCGCCTTCAGCACCAGGAGCAGCCGTAGTCGTTTCTTCGACAACCTGACGAACTGCGACAACGCTGACGATCGTCTCGAGCGGATTTCCTGACAAACGCACACCTTGCGGCAGTGCGATGTTTTCTGCGTGGACGCTCTGGCCGATCTTCAGCTCAGAAACGTTGACGTCAATGGATTGCGGAATAGCTTTCGGCAAGCAGCTTACGCTGAGTTCATGTGCCGATACGGTCAAGATACCACCATCAAGCTTAACGCCGATGGCCTCGCCGGTGATGTTAAGAGGAATACGAACAACGATTTCTTCGTTCTCGTGCAAGGCCTGGAAGTCGACATGCAACACTTTACCAGCCAAGCCGTCCTTCTGAATTTCCTTCACGATAGCCGAGCGTCCGTTGATGCTGCCGTCGTTGCTCTTGAACATAAAGACTTGCGAAATTCTGGCGCTCTGAGCGGCCTTCACAAAGTCCTTATAGGAAACAGTTAGCGGGATAGCAGCTTCGCCACGTGCGTACATGATAGAAGGTACGAAACCTTGAGAGCGCAATCGCTTGGCGGCGTTGGCGCCTAAATTTTCACGCTTCTCAGCGTTTAAAGTGAAATCGGTCACAGCAAGTTCCTCAACAAGTAAAAAATCTGGCTAAAAAGCACACGGCTTTTAGACCGCCAATAAGCGGAGAGTGCTGTAATTAATCATAAATTTCCCAGAAGGTAAAGAGAGCCGCCCCACAAGTGCAGCGCCAAAAAAGAGCTGCGTCAGGCGCTCAACTACTTGAAAAGACTGCTAATCGAGTCGTCTGAGTGGATTCGACGAATAGCCTCTGCAAAAAGCGGAGCTACAGATAATGTGGTCAGGCGTGGAAATTGGCTCGATTTTGGAACTTGGATGGTATCGCTAACGATTACCTCCTTGAATTTTGAACCCTTCAATCTCTCAACCGCGTTCCCTGAAAAGACTGGATGAACACAACAGGCCACAACTTGTTTTGCTCCGGCCTCGAGCAGAGTCTCCCCTGCTTTCACCAGCGTCCCGCCCGTATCAATCATATCATCGACGATAATGCAGGTTGTCTTTCGCACGTCACCGACGACATTCATCTCGGCAACCTGATTCGGACCCGATCGGCGCTTATCGATCACGGCGATGGCGGCATTATCTAAGCGCGTTGCAAAATGGCGCGCGCGCTCCACGCCGCCAACATCTGGAGATACGATAGTGAGATCTTCGTTGCCGTACTTTTCTTTTACGTAGGGAAGCAGCACGGGAAATGCGTTCAAATTATCAACCGGAATATCGAAGAACCCGACGATCTGTCCAGAGTGAAGATCCATCGTAAGAACGCGATGCGCGCCAGCAGTTGTAATCAAGTTCGCAACAAGCTTTGCGGTGATCGGCACGCGTGGCTTTAGTTTTCTGTCCTGGCGGGCGTAGCCGAAGTATGGAAGTACGGCCGTGATTCTCCATGCCGATGCACGACGCAGCGCATCGATCACTACGAGTAACTCCATCAAGTGATCGTTTCCGGGCGCTGACGTGCTCTGCACGACGAAGACATCGCGACCGCGAACGTTGTCGCCAATTTCCACCGACAGCTCGCCATCGCTGAAGCGCACCACTTCGAGTCGACCCAACTCAGCAGGAAGAGATTCACAAATAGCAGACGTGATGCGGGAATTGGAGCGACCAGAGAATACGAGGAGTTGCCGTTTCAAGCTATGCCTTCTGAAGCCGTAAAAGGTCGAGCTAAAAAATTGGCCGGGTAGGGGTCGAACCTACGTATGCCAGGATCAAAACCTGGTGCCTTACCACTTGGCGACCGGCCAGTAAGCGCTACCAAGGTACCGACGCCGCAGACAAAAATCAATCCGCCAATTGCCCTTGCGTTAAATAAACTAGGGCCCGCTGACAAGAGTTCCCCCTTCCCGCGCGAACCCCTAGGACAGATCGGCAGGCAAAAGCCGTAACGCGAGGACTTTTGTACCCGATGGGCGCATTAAATCCTCGAGATGCGCTAAAGAGTCACCGGAACTGCCGGCTTTGCTGCTGGGGAGGGCAAAGAAGGCGCTACCGCTCCCCGTGAGAGCGACCTTAAGCCCGCGCACCCCCCGCACAAGTTTTATCTGCTCAGCAATGCTCGGGGCAAAATCTTCGAGGACTTGCTCAAAGTCATTTTCAACGAGCTGCAGCATGTCTTCATACGAAAGACTGTCTCCGCGCTTCAGGCCTTGCATGGCTCCATCAACGCTACGCTGCAAATTCGGAAAGCGACTGCGATAGAAAGAATACAACTGTGGAGTTGAGATGGGCAGCTTCGGGACGAACAGGAACACTATCGCCCCGCTGATAGCTTCGCCGCTGAGGGGCAGAAGGTTCTCCCCTATCCCGGAAACCGCGCACAAACCGCCAAGAAGAAAATAGGAGACATCCGCTCCCAGCGTCTGCGCTATTTCCAACAGCTGCTCCTGCGAGAGCGCGAGAGATCCCGCTTTCTCGTTCAGAGCACGCAACACTGCTGCAGCATCACTACTGCCCCCTCCAAGCCCTGCTCCAATCGGGATTCGCTTGGCAAGCGAGAGGCGAGCACCACTATCGATAGCGCTTCGCTCAAGGAAAGCTTGAGCTGCGCGCGCTGCCAAATTTTGAGATGGATCACTAAGCACAAGATCGCCGCTGTCCCCGCGCAGCTCGATACGCACCCCAGGTTCCTGCTCAAAGGTAATCAGAATGTCATCACACAAAGAGATTTCAGCGTTGAGCATGCTCAGCTCATGAAACCCATTCTGGCGCCGGCCTATAATCTTGAGGCGCAGGTTCAACTTCGCGCGCGGCGAAACGGAAATGGAACTTCCGATCAAAGGGGTATGCGGATTCAGAGGCGTGGCGTTCATTGCACTTCGGCCATCATATGCTAGATTCAGTCGCAAGAATACTTTCTAAGAAAAACAATGAATCAGCAAGCTTTGCGTGAACTGACCACGATAGCCTTAAGCGCCGCCCGCGCGGCGGGTACAACCATAAAGGACATGCGGGAGCGCGGACAGGTTGACGTATCCTTCAAATCAGAAAAAGATCTAGTCACGAATGCCGACCTTCGCGCCGAAGAGATTATCATTCAAAAGATCCGTTCTCATTTTCCTTCCCACTCTTTTCTTACGGAGGAATCAGCTCCGGACGTCACGGGGGAAAAGCAATTGCGCAGCCCACTTTGGATTATTGACCCGATCGACGGTACCGCGAACTATGCACATGGCCATACCCAGGTTGCCGTATCGATTGCATTCGCTGATGAAGGCTCGGTTTTGAGCGGCGTCGTACACGCACCCTTCCAGGGCGAAACTTTTGTTGGAATGAAAGGGCTTGGAGCCACCCTGAACGATAAGGCGATCGCTCCGCGCTCAATTCGCGAATTGAAATTAGCTCTGGTTGCAACAGGTTTTCCCGCAGTTCGTCCGGCCCAGGAGCACATGGTTAAACAGGTGGCTGCCGCGCTGACTCGCTGTAGAGATATCCGACGTCTTGGTTCAGCAGCGCTCGACATTTCTTGGGTAGCCTGCGGACGCCTTGACGCGTACTGTGAACCCGTGCGCGCTTGGGATATGGCCGCAGCGGGACTTATCGCCAGAGAGGCGGGCGCGCGCACGGGATCAATTAAAGCAATACCAGCCGGGCAGATTATGCCACCCGACTTATATGCGGAAGATTTCTATGTGGCAGCACCTGGAATTTACGATGAGCTGCGTTCGGTGCTCGATCTCTAGTAGTTAAGGAAGGCGCCTCCAGGGGGATCGTAACGTGACGCAGGGACACTTAGCCCCGTTGCGCCGTCCTAAGCGGAAAGCGAACTCAGATTGCTGATTCAGATCTAGATGGCAGCTAACCGTCCGCGGTTTGCTGAGCCCATTTCTAGTCCAGTCTCGCTTCGCGATAGCGTCGCTCGCCTTCGAGCAGGCTTACTACTCGACCTCTTCGGCCTCATCGCCGATATCGTCTTCGTCTTCCTCTTCGCTTCTGCTGGAGAATTTACGCTCGACGTTCTCTTGCTCAGTCTTACAATCGATGCACAACTGCGCCACCGGGCGCGCCATCAAACGAGCAACTGCGATCTGCTCGCCGCACGATTCACATTCGCCGTAGGTGCCGCTTTCGATTTTTTCGAGCGCCAAATCAATTTTCTTGAGAAGATAGGTTTCGCGCTTGCCAATTTTGGTAATGTTGGACTGGTTGATTTCAAGCGAAGCAATATCAACCGAATCTCCGGACGCGGTAATCTCTTCTTCTTCAGCGGTGTCGCTGAGATTTTGCAAATGGTTAAGAATTTTCTTCTTCTCTTCGAGCAAGATCTTCTTAAAATTGTCGAGCTCTTTCTTTTTCATTCCCATTTGTAATCCTACACTTCTTAACGTAGTGAAAAACTGTCTTAAGGCCTCACCGAGGAAGGGTCCCGCAGCGGGCGCGCAAGTGTACTAAATTTAGTCTCGTAAATAAAGGCGAAAATACCCCGTACTTTCTGTGATTTTAGCAGGGTAGGCCCTTTTTCGAAATCAGGGACTTCTAGAGGCTGGAACGTTCGCGATACTCGCCAAACTGCGCGCGCAGACAATCCGAAATTTCTCCCAACGTCACCTGGCGACGAACGGCGTTCAAGATATGCGGCATCAGATTGGTCCCCTCTTTGGCGGAAGTTGCCAGGGAGCTCAGCGCCTCTTGGACAGCTTTAGAATCGCGCGAGGCACGCAAGGCCGCTAAACGATCGCACTGATTCTTCTCCCCCTGTGGGTCCATCTTCATGATGGGGGTAGCCTGATCGCGATCATCAACAAACTGGTTCATGCCCACGATGATCTGCTCGCCCTTCTCTATGCGCTGCTGATAGGCATAGGCTGACTTCTCGATTTCACCCTGCGGATAGCCCGCCTCGATGGCCTTGAGCATTCCGCCAAGCGAATCAATATGCTCGATTCGGCGCATCGCCTCTTTCTCCAAACGCTCCGTCCAGTTCTCTATTAGATAGGATCCTCCGAAAGGATCAACTGCTTGAGCCACACCCGACTCATGCGCAAGTATTTGCTGCGTACGCAGCGCTAGGAGCGCACTTTCCTCAGTCGGCAGACCAAGCGCTTCGTCAAACGAGTTAGTATGCAGAGATTGCGTGCCGCCCAACACTGCCGCCAAGGCTTGTACGGTGGTGCGTATCACATTGTTCAGCGGTTGCTGAGCAGTCAGCGAACTTCCCGCAGTTTGAGTATGAAAACGCAACATGAGGGACTTGGGGTTCTTGGCCCCGAATCGATCGCGCATGATGGTCGCCCACATGCGTCGGGCAGCCCTGAACTTGGCAATTTCTTCCAAGAAGTCATTATGACAATTAAAGAAGAAGGCAAGGCGCGGGGCAAAATCATCTACTGCCAAGCCCTTCTTCACGGCGGCATCGACGTACGCGATGGCGTCCGCCAAGGTGAAGGCTAACTCCTCCACCGCGGTACTGCCCGCCTCACGGATGTGATAGCCGGAAATGCTAACGGTATTCCACTGCGGAACCTCTCGTGAACAGAATTCAAAAATATCAGTGACAATACGCAGAGCAGGTCCGGGCGGATAGATGTAGGTTCCGCGCGCTATGTATTCCTTGAGAATGTCATTTTGAATTGTGCCGTTTAGTTTATTCCAGGCAATGTTGCGCCGTTCGGCTACGACAAGCAGCATGGCCAAGAGAATAGAAGCTGTTGCGTTGATGGTCATCGAAACAGAAACTGCATCGAGCGGAATATCGGCGAGCAGACGCTCCATATCGTCGATGCTACAGATGGCCACCCCGACTTTTCCCGCCTCACCGCGAGCGAGGCGATGATCCGAATCTCGCCCCATTTGCGTCGGCAGGTCGAAGGCAACGCTGAGTCCAGTTTGCCCTTGCGCTAGGAGATACCGGTAGCGCTTGTTGGCTTCCTCAGCAGTTCCAAATCCAGCGTACTGGCGCATCGTCCAGACACGCCCACGATACATGGTCGGATGAATTCCTCGCGTAAAAGGGAAAGCGCCTGGCGCACTGAGATGATCCCGAGCGTAATCGGAAACTGAGGCCGCATTGTACAACTCATCGATCGGCAGTCCGGAAGGGGTAAGCGGGCAGCGCTCGGTTTTCGAACCGGCCTTCTCTTTGTTCGTTTTATCCTGAGGCATTGGGCGATTCTAAACCACGAGCGACTCAGAGTACACAGAGGAAATCCGGCCGTAGCAGCCCTCGTTTCCATAGCTTCGATTGACACCCCCGAAGCGAAGGAATTAAACTCCCGGCAAACTACCAATCTACCTTATGAGCGCACAGGACGAGTTACGACGCCGCGACGAGCAAGCCGAGCTCGGCGGAGGAAAAGATAAAATCGACAAGCAGCATGCAGCGGGCAAGCTTACCGCTCGTGAGCGCATCAATCAGCTCTTCGACCCCGGCACTTTCCTCGAAATCGACAAACTCGTTACCCACAAATCGAGCAACTTCGGTCTCGACGAGAAGCGCTATTACGGTGACGGTGTCATAGTCGGATCCGGCAAGGTAAACGGACGCACTGTCTTTGCATTCGCGCAGGACTTTACTGTCTTCGGCGGTTCGTTAGCTGCTTATCACGCCAAGAAGATCGTCAAAGTGATGGATCTTGCCTTGAGCACGGGAAGTCCACTCATCGGAATGAATGACTCGGGCGGCGCTCGTATTCAGGAAGGCGTTGAGAGCTTGGGCGGCTACGCTGATATCTTCTTGCGTAATGTTTTAGTCTCGGGCGTTATTCCGCAGATCTCTCTGATTCTTGGTCCTTGCGCTGGTGGCGCAGTGTATTCCCCCGCCATTACCGACTTCACCCTGATGGTGGACAAGAAGAGCCACATGTTCATCACGGGCCCCGAAGTGATCAAGACCGTTACGCGAGAAGAGGTCTCGAAGGAGGATCTCGGCGGTGCCGTCACGCACAACTCCGTGAGCGGAGTTGCACATTTCCTTACTACAAGCGACGAAGACTGCATCGCAAATTGCAAGCGTCTCTTGAGCTATTTGCCGCAGAACAACACTGACCCGGCACCCCGCGTGATTGGCAGTGACTTAGCGTCGCGCGAGAATGCGGAGTTAAACTCAGTTGTTCCGGAGTCGCCGAATCAGCCGTACGACATGCACCGCATTATTAAGCTTATCGCCGATGAAGGCGATTTCATGGAGGTGCAGCCGCTCTTCGCGCAGAACATGATCTGCGGATTTGCTCGATTCGACGGTTATTCGACCGGCATCGTTGCCAATCAACCTTCTGTGTTGGCAGGCTGTCTCGACATCAATGCCAGCGTGAAAGCTGCTCGTTTCGTGCGCTTCTGTGATTCATTCAACATCCCCATTCTGACCTTGGTCGATGTTCCAGGATTCTTGCCGGGTATCAATCAAGAATACGGCGGCATCATCCGTCACGGTGCGAAATTGCTTTACGCATTCGCCGAAGCGACCGTTCCAAAGGTTACGGTTATCACCCGAAAAGCGTATGGCGGTGCCTACGACGTGATGAGCTCAAAGCATATTCGGGCTGACTATAACTTCGCCTACCCTACGGCTGAAGTCGCGGTCATGGGACCCGAGGGCGCGGTCAATATTATTTTTAGACGCGAGATCGAAGAGGCCGAGAAGAACGGGAATGTCGCTCAGGTGCGCGCGCGCCTCATCGCCGAGTATCGCGAAAAATTTGCCAACCCTTGGGAAGTGGCTGAATTAGGATTTATCGATGCGGTAATCGAACCAAAGACGACCCGCCGTAAAGTTATCGAAGCTTTCTCAACGCTACACGGTAAACGGCAAACCAATCCCAAGAAGAAGCACGGAAACATTCCACTCTAGGCAATCCATTATGGCAATAATTCGAAGTGCGAATGCCAGAACTGCCGATCAGGATGATGGGGCAGTTTTTGATGAAAGCGCCGTGCCCTTCGTCCCCGCTTGGGATTTACTGCAGTCCAAGGAAGAACGACTTTCGGATGCTGAAGCAGTCGCAGTCGCCCTGGGGTTACTGCTGCTAACGCCACACAGCGCTGATCAGTTAAGCCCCTGGAATATTCAGTCGCGTCTTGAAGCAGTATCCCGGAGATTCTGAGCGATGACGAAATACGCAGTACAG
>JAFLCA010000004.1 GCA_017302875.1 Deltaproteobacteria bacterium | reverse complement strand
CCTCGTTGGCTCCTTAGCTGCTTACGTAGCAGCTTCTTTCTTTTTTGCGCCGGCGAAAGGTACCACTTTTAATAATTTAAACGACCTCCGACTTGCCATGCTCAGCCCGGAGGATAAGCCAACTGGGAATGCCGGTGTAAATCTGCGTGCGATTCTCAACCCTCATCCCGATGACAGGATTATTTACGATTTAAGACCCGACCTGGATGTGACCTTCCAGCGCGTGCCCGTAAAAACAAACTCCTGCTCCATGCGAGATCGGGAGCGGTCTTTTGCCAAAGAACCCAATGTATTCAGAATTGCGCTATTGGGCGACTCGTTCGCGTTTGGCTGGGGAGTAGAAGAGGGTAAGATTTTTGCCTCGACTTTGGAAAGAATTTTGAACGAGAAGAGTGTAGACGGAAGGAAGTTTGAAGTACTGAATTTTGGTGTTCCTGGGTACTCGACTTTTCAAGAGGTGGCTGTTTTTAGAGAGCGTGCCCTCGACTTCGCGCCGGATGCTGTGCTCGTCTATTTCATTGAGAATGATTTTGGGATGCCATTTTTTATCCGAAATTCGAATAATCCTGACGAAATTTCACCCTCCGCTTCTCAAAAGAAACAGCCACCCAATCCAGATCCGAGTCGCTCCTTAGTGGAATTGAACGATCTCGCTCGAGAGCACTCGATAAAGGTGTATGTCGCTTTTAATCCTAGAGCGAAATGGATGAAAGATAAAAAAAAGCTGTGGGCCCTGGATGACCTACCTTCAGTGGACATCATTCCGATGTTTGATGAGCTGGTTCATTCGATTAAGACTCGCGAAATCGATGACACTACGCTGCAGCTTCCTGACGATCCACACCCTAGTGCGCCGAAACACCAATTGTTGGCCGAGATTCTGGCTCCGCGCTTTCTTTCGCAGTAATTTTATTCTCGGATAGGTGCTTCTGGGCACACATCGTGCCGAGCCGGCACTAATTTTGTCGATTTTGCCTCCTTTTCTTGATTCGTGAGGGCAAGGCTAAGCATCACCGTGATGCTTATGTTCCGAAAAATGCCAGGCCTGTTCCCATCGGGGTGCGGGGCACGCGATGTAGGGGCGGCTTGTGGCAGTGAGCGGGAAATTGCACCTGGAGGTCTCCGAGTCTGAAACGATAGGAAGCCTCCGCAAAACGAGAGCGCCGATCATGTTCAAGGCGTCGAAACTCCCGTCGAACTTGCGGATTTTTAGTATAGCAAATGGGGCGACGGGCGTAGGCTACGTTGCGGGGGATGCTTCCCGCCTTCTCTTGTTTCAGGCGAACTAATCCTAGGAATCGTATGCCATCTTCCTTGTGCTTTTGTCTCAGAAGGTCAATCCGTTCCTGAATTTTAGTAACAAGGAGCGCAGTGCGAGCTCGGGGATCCATGTCTGCGTATTGCGGAAGCGGACTGAGCGTCAAGGTGTGTTCGGTTTGCAGAGGGATTCCTTTTCGATTTCGCTTCGAATAATGAGTGAATTTGTATTTTCTCTGCTCTCCCGATTCGAAGTGCAGCAGGCAATTTAAACCTGGCCACGTGCGGGGATCGTCCACGAGAGCGTGCTTAGTTGAGTTCGTAATTATATAGAGGAATCCTTCCAGCGAGTCCTCTTCCGTGGGGACGATTAGATCGTCATATCGCTTTGCCCAAAATTTGCCTCGTCGTAGATTGAAGCGATTCATTCTACGAGAGATCTCTCGGTTCAAATTCTCTTCGAAGATATCAATGTTGCCCAAAGGCGCTTGTAGCAGGAGGTGGTAATGGTTCGACACAAAAGAATAGCAGTAGAGTATTATGCTATACATCTCCTGATATCGAGCTAGAATTCCACCGAGTATCTGTTCGACTTCTGGACAAGGCTTCATCCAAAGTGCGGCATCGTGGGTTCGTAAGGTAATTAGATGGATCTTCGATGGATCCTTATCGCGAAGAGGGTTCGTCATAGTGGTGTGCTCCCGAAGAAAAGTAATCCCCTAGTAATCGGGATGTACGCGCGAAAGTTTCTTGGGAGAGTGGAGACGCTTTGTGCGGAGAGATAGCTGAGACTTTCCGACTTATTTCGTCGGTCGGAGTAGGAAGCTGAGACCTTTAGCGAAGCGAGTAGAGCTGTTCTTCCATTCCGCTTCGAAGGAGGACCGATCTCGTGCGCTTGAATCCTGGTAGAAGCTGATCTAGCTGCCGTTTACTGTAGCCCGGCGAAGGAACCGTTCCATCGGAGCTAACTTCGTAGATTATGCAGGTATCCTTCTGAATCTTGTAGACAGAAGGGGTATCAGGCATTACTGCTCGATTGTGCGTTAGCATGAATAGCAGCGTTTTCTCATGCGAGAAGTGCTTAAGAAACTGTCCAACTTCAAGTAGTTCAGCGGGTGCAAGGTAGTTTAGAACGTCCCAGCAACAAATTAGATCGAAGCGTGCCTGCTCGGGCACGCTTGTGAGGCGCTTGAATAAGCCTTCCGCTTTGACTGGCTGCGACTCGCGCTCTTGGACCACCGTCCACAATAAATCTTCGACGTAGATATTTCGCGCAAACTTTGAGTAAAACTCGATATTTGCGCCGGAGGCCCGCCCCAAATCGAATACCTGCATACTTTTGTCGCTTACGAGGCGCTCTTCAACTGAGCGCAGGGCCAGCGAAGAATAGCTCTGCCGAGAGGGCGTGGGAGTCATTGGTTTGAATTCCTTCTTCTTTACAACTTCACAACGGGAAGTAAGGAAGCTGAGACCTCTAGCCATGGACCGAGGCCTCAATCCCTCTATGCCCCCGAATTGGGGGCATAGGAAGGTGAGACCTTTGGCGAGGGGGCGTCTGCCTCACTTTATTTGTGTTCCCTTACACCACCGCATGGGAAGACGAAGGAAGGTGAGACTTTGAGCCGTTTAGGGATGCTTTCGCGCTCGCTTCCGAAGTTTTGAGGGCCTGCTTTGCGGCATCGGCGTCCGTATTGATTGCTCCCTTTAGGCGCGCACCGTCTTTTAGCGCTACTCGCGGTCCGGAGACGTTTCCACGCACCGTGCCTGATTCATGGATTACAATCTGTTCGCTTGCTGTTAGGTCGCCCACGACTTCGCCGTGCACCTGAATCACTTTGCCGAAGATGTTCGCCTTGACGCGTCCGCCTTTTCCAATAGTTACCGCATTCTGTTTAAGATCGATCATGCCCTCGACCGAGCCTTCCACGATTAAATCTTCAGCGCCGGTGACTTCGCCCTTGATGCAAATTGATTGACCTATAATAGCAACATTCGAACGATCGTTGCGCTCGGGCCTCGCCCCGGCATTCTGCTGATTAGCTGAGACATTTGGCGCCACGGACTGCTCTTCAGGTTTCTTCCACATACACTACTTCCTCCAACATACATTTAAGATTCCGCAACACGCCTTAGCCCTTCGACAGAAGGCGCGAGTACTTATTCCATTCTTCGAGTATCATGCCCGCTCCACGTACCACCGTTGTCAGTGGATCCTCCACCATCGAGACTGGCAATCCGACTTTCTCCGAGAGAAACATATCAACGTCGCGCAAGAGAGCACCGCCGCCTGTTAGAACGAGTCCGTTCTCCAGCACATCCCCCGAAACCTCTGGGGGCACACGGTCAAGCACGAGGCGAATGCTTTGCACAATCTCGTTCAATGCGGGGGTGAGTGCCTTGATAACTTCTGCCTGGGTTATTTCAATGCTGATTGGCAGAGCGGTCTTCATGTCCTGCCCCTGGATGGTTAAACTTCGCTCTCGCTCACCTGCGCGCGCCGCGCCTATTTCGAGCTTTATATGCTCAGCGGTTTCATAGCCGATTGATACATGCCGAGTCCGACGCAAATAGTCCGTAATACAACGATCGAATTCGTTACCGGCAGTTTTAATCGATTGAGAGAAAAGCACCTCTCCTAACGCAATCACGCCTACATTCGTCGTTCCGCCGCCGATATTTACTATCATCGATCCCTTCGGAGCGAATACTTCGAGTCCGGCTCCCAGCGCCGCTGCCATGGTTTTATCCACCAAGTAGGTGTCTCCGGCGCAAGCAACTTCAGCCGCCTCACTAAGCGCCCGCCGTTCCACTGCCGTGGCTGCCGAGGGCACACTGACGACGGCGCGCGACTTTATAAATCGACGATGCCGTGGAACCATCTCAACGAAGTGCTTGAGCAAGTTGGTGGCAAGCTCGAAATCCTGGATGGCGCCTCCTTGCAGCGGGCTTAGACTTTGAATGCTTTTGGAGGTGCGTCCGCGTAAATCTTTTGCTTTCTGCCCAATCGCATGCACCTGGCGGTCTTTTTCGCTGCCCTGCACGGCAACGAACGAGGGTTCACTCGCAACAATGCCGCGCCCTTTCAGGTACAAGGTGGTGTTGTTGGTGCCGATGTCGAACGCGAATTCGGGGGCGAGGGAGCCAAAGAGGTTCTGAAACATAGCGAGTCCGCTTCGAATTAAAATGTGCTACGGCGGGGATATTTTGACTGATGGAAGCCGATTCGAACTGGCCCACACAATTCCAGGAAGCGGCTCTCTTCAGTTTATACAGAGCAATCGTTGTGCCACTGCGTCCGCAAACACGCGAAACAGCTGATGCCAAAAAGTCTCCCGCATTTGAATTGCGGAAGGCCGATTTCTTTGGAGAAATAAATTTGCGTCACGCGGTGACAAGAAATGGCCGATATTTCAATCGATCTCGCTCTCTAGGAAGAGACGGAATTTTGTGTGCACTGCTGCGCAACGTTTGCGCAGGGCAGGGTTCAAGCGGCTCGCAGCAAGTTGAAGGAATTCCCCACGCTAGAGCGACAGGCGAGTCGCGCACGAATCTTGCTCTGAGGCCCTGGACGTGCGCAGTGCCTATTAGTTCTTTTGAGAAACCATGCCTAGGCCCATTCTCTTACCTTCCCATCCTGCACTGACCTTTGCGGTGCCACTCGCCTGGGCGTTCGTAGCGACGCTATGGTTTGCGCCGGATGAAATCGCTGTTCGGCGCGAGGCTGACCTAAGGGGCCTTGCGGATCGCGTACTGTCCGTACAGATACCGATCGCGAGCTCCGAGGTAATTGAGGGAGGCGAGCTTGTCGATGCAAAGCGTGTCGTGAGCGGTGTTATTGAATCAAGCTTTGCAGCCACGGCGGAATCTATCGGTCTCTCGGCGGCCGTTGTTGATCAGTTCGTAGATTTACTCGGAGAACGGATTGAGTTCCGCCGTGACATTCGGCGCGGAGCTCTGTTTAGCGTGATTTTCAACCAAGAGCAGCTTCCCGACGGCACCTTCAAGAGTGGACCGATACTTGCGGCTTCCCTTCGAAACAACGGCGTTACCCTTGCCGCCATTCGCTACGATAACGGCAAAGGTAAAATTGCCTACTATGACGAGAACGGTGAGCCGATCGGCAGACAGTTTCTCCGCTACCCCCTGAAGTTCTCGCGAATATCGTCGGTCTTTTCGCAGGCGCGCTTTCATCCTCTGTACGGAACCCCGCGACCACACAACGGGGTGGATTTTGCCGCGCCGGTCGGAACTGCCGTGCGTGCCGTCTCGGATGGGGTCGTAGTGATTGCGGGTGAACGAGGCGATGCCGGCAGAATGCTGCGAATCTCACATGGAGAGCGCTATTCAAGTGCCTACCTGCATCTGAGCACAATTGCGGCAGGTTTGCGTCCGGGTAGTCGTGTCAAACGTGGACAGGTGATAGGCGCAGTCGGCATGAGCGGCGCAGCAACCGGGCCGCACTTGCACTTTGCGCTCTATGATCGCGATACCTATCTCAATCCCCTGAAAACAAAACTTAACTTCGTGAGTCCTGCTGGAGACAAACTTCCTGCTGCGGTCCTGGCTTCGGCGCTGCGGCAGCTTGAGAGCAGCAACATCCAGATGGCACGAAATACAGCTCGCTCCCAGGCATCCTAATGAGTTGATAGCTTCAACTTTGCCTCAAGACTTGCTAGCGTGTTAGCAATGTTTCAGTCTCCCTTTCCCTCGCACGTTGCTTTTTCCGTCGTCGATAGCCTGACCAGCGCTATCGTGCCCTGTCTCGCGCAGGAAGAGGAGATACTGCCTCCGCACACGGTAGAGGCGACGCGTACCGGCTTGCGAGCAGGCCGCCAGGCTGCACATGCCGCACTTACCACTCTTGGGAAAGATGACGGAACGCCCATCCTAAGGCAGGCCGATCGCAGTCCACTTTGGCCGACTGGAGTGGTGGGCAGCATCTCACATGCGCGCCGATCAGGAAGAACATTAGCAGTTGCAGCGGTTGGCGCCTCTGCTCGCTGTTTATCGATCGGAGTCGATGTCGAAGACCTTCAGCGTTCCATGGGGGAGTCGCTCGTTCGGCGAGTTTGCACTCCAACTGAGATGGTGTGGATTGATGCGGTGCCCGAACAGCGCCTGCGTCGAGCGTTAAGTATTTTCTCAGCGAAAGAGGCCCTCTTTAAGGCGTTTGCTCCGATTTTCGACGGACCCAAGACGTTTCAAGGGGCCTGCCTAGAGTTCGATCCCGCCGATAGCTCATTTGTCGTAACGTTGACTCCCGCGATGCCGCCGCGCTTTGCTGCCTTTTCAAAGCATCGCGTGAGGATGCAGCAGGACGATGACTTCGTTTTGACTACGGTTTTCCTCGTGCCGTAGTTTAAGCTTTCTGGATTTCAGCTTTGCGTTTCGAAAATTTCTCGAGTTCGCCAAATTCCTTCTCGATTGCTTCTTGCACTTCTTTTAATCGAAACGACAGCCGCGTAATTTTTTGGATGTCTGAAGCAGCGGAAGCTTCCGCCAGCTCCTTTTCTAGTGCCTTAGCTTCTTCCTCGGCAGTCATGATCTTCTGTTCAGATGCGGCAAGCAGTCTTTCAACTTGGCGTAGCGCCTTCGATTGTTCCTTTGATTCGGAACGGGGGGCAGGGGTGGCCGGCTTAGCAGGCTTCGCGGAATTTGAATTAGAGCTGATTTCATCATCGTCGCCCCAACCGCCTTTTTCGAGGAAGTAGTCATAGCCGTAATTTAGGACTTCTGGTTTATCGCCCTGGAATACAATCAGCCGAGTCGCTAGTTCGCGTAGCAACAATTCGCTATGCGTTACAATGACTACCGCGCCGTGATACTCTTTCAGACTTTCGATCATGGATTCGATTGCGTCCATGTCCAAATGGTTGGTCGGTTCGTCCAGTAACAGAAAATTCGTCGGCAAAGCCAAGATGCGTCCGAGCAGCACACGACTCTTTTCGCCACCGGAAAGAACGGAGATTTTCTTCAGTGCGTCGTCACCTTCGAACATCATCGTTCCGCAGATGGCGCGCACTTTCGTGCGATGCAGGCGCAAATTAGCGCTCGACACTTCATCTTCTACGGTTAGTGAAGGTGAGAGGCGAGAAATATTTGTTTGGCCAAAATACCCAACGCTGGCGTTCTGATTGGTGCGGATTCTGCCGGCGACAGGAGAAAGTTCCCCGCTTAGAAGTTTAAGAAGAGTCGACTTGCCCTTGCCGTTTTTCCCGATAATTCCGATACGATCCTGAATGCCCAACGAGAAGTTAAGATCTTCAATAAGCGTAGGGCCGCCCGGATACGCGAACGAGAGGTTTTCGACCTCCAAAACTTGCTTGCCCGGAAAGGGAGCTTCGCAGAAACGGAAGTCGAGAGATTCCTCGACACTGAGTTCCTCTTTCTTGCCCATCTTCTCCAGCATCTTGATCTTCGACTGGACTTGCGCGGCCTTACTAGCCTGCGCACGGAAGCGACTTATGAAGAGTTCTAAATCGCGACGCTTCTTGTCTTCGTTGATGCGCGTTTTTTCGTAAACTTCCTCGTCGACTAGGACTTGGTTGTACAATTTTTCCGTTCCGCCTGGGATTTTTCGAATGCGGCCGCGATGGATGAGCATGGTGTGCGTAGTCACGCCGTCCATAAAGAGCCGATCGTGCGAGATGAGAATCATCTCGTTCTTCCAATCGCGCAAAAAGCCAGTCAGCCAGCGCATCGAGACGATGTCCAAGTAGTTGGTTGGTTCGTCAAGCAGCAGCAAATTTGGTTCCGATAGCAAGAGCTTGGCCAGATTGAGCCGGATCTGAAATCCGCCTGAAAACTCAGAAGGGGCGCGCAAAAGGTCGGCCTCCGAAAAACCTAACCCGGCCAGTATGATTTCGGCGCGATACTCTTGGTCGCGTTCCTCTTCAGGCAATCCGAGGCAGGCTTCCTTGAGGATGTTCTCTTGATGGAACTCAAGGTGTTGCGCGAGATGTCCAACCTTGTAACCGCGCGGCAGGCTGATGCTGCCCTGATCGGGACTCTCAACATCAAGGATTAGGCGAAACAGTGTCGACTTGCCGCAGCCGTTTCGACCGATCAATCCTAGACGCTCTCCGGCGGTCAGGCTGAACGTAACATCATCGAATAGGGTGCGAGCGCCGTAGGCTTTCGAGAGACCAGAAACTTGTAACATTGAACCGTAATCTCTTAGGGAAAAAACAAGACAAGAGCGTCGGCAAATTTACATGGGAAGGGGGAAATAATCAAAGATCCAGACCTCAAAGGTCGAGTGTGACTGCTTCGAGCAGCACTAGGACAAAAGGCAGGGCTACGATGGCAACCAATAGCTGACGCCCGCTTCCGCGATCGGCCACGAAACCGAGGGCGGTAAGTCCAGAGATCCCGAACAGGAGAGCTGTGAGGCCACAGGCGATTCGAAAGCCTTCGGCGCGGGGCAGTTCCATGCCGAAAAGGTAGGGGTCGCGGGCTTGGGAAACCAAAACGAGACGTACAAATACAAAAGCTAAAATAAAGAAGAAATAGGCCAGGCCGACTAGGGGCCAGGTTCCACGTTCCTTATCGACGTCCGCAGTTTGCATGCTCCTACTATTACCGCTCCCCTCGGGCAGTGCAACAGTCGCGGCGGAGGCATTGTGTATTTAAATGTGCTAGCCTTTTTGGCATGACGGCCGATGTAACAACTTCTCTGACCCTTGTCCCTATCGGGGTAATCCATACTTCAATGGCGCTTAAGTTCGATGCCCCGCATCAGCCGGAGAACTCTAGGGACGAGGTTAGCGTTGTAGAACTTTTTCCGGGTCATAATTTCGAGCAGGCTCTGCGCGATCTAAATGGGTTCGATCGTATCTGGTTAGTGTGGTGGTTTCATCGCAATACGACCTGGAACCCGATGGTGCTCCCTCCGCGCGGAAGCAGTAGGCGGCGGGGAGTTTTTGCTACTCGTTCACCGCATCGTCCAAATCCGATCGGCCTCACCAGTGTGCCGCTGATAAAAGTCGAGGGACGAAAAGTCTATGTGGGCAAGAACGATCTTCTGGATGGAACACCGATTCTCGACATTAAACCCTACCTTGTGAGCGCCGATGCTTTTCCGGATTCGAGTACCGGCTGGCTTGCCGAGGTAGATGCGCAGTTGGCAGAGCCAGCTCGCTTTCAGGTGGTTCTCAGTGCCCTCGCTGAGCAACAGGCAGCGTGGCTTAAGGACAATTGGGAGATTGATTTCCTCACGCGCGCCCGCGAGCTTTTGGCACGAGACCCCAGCCCACACCGTACCCGCCGGATCGCCAGCACCGCACAGGGCAATTTTCGTATGGGCTGCGGAGCCTGGAGAACTTTTTTCTCGGTAGAGGGCTCGTTGGTAACGATTGAACGGCTGGCACCAGGTTACCCGCCTCGTTTGTTGATGAACTCCGAGGCGACGTCCGTTCCATACCGCGAGGCGCAGCTAGCTTTCAATGCGCGCTGGCCGGCCCCGCAGGTCGGACATTCTTAAGCAGACTTTTTCTTCAGCAGATCTCTAATCTCAGCCAAAAGTACTTCCTGGTTGCTAGGAGCAGGAGGCACTGCTGCGTCTTTTTGGCGTTTGAAGGAATTCATGGTTTTGACCACTAGGAAAATCGCAAAAGCGACAATGGTGAAATCGACAACAGTTTGCAGGAATTTTCCGTAGTTCAAAGTAACGGCGGGGGCAGTTCCAATCGCCTCCTTCAAGGTGATCGTAAGATCGGAGAAGTCGACCCCTCCGACGAGTAATCCGATCGGCGGCATGATGATATCGGCGACTAGCGACGAAACGATTTTACCGAATGCAGCTCCGATGATGATACCGACGGCCAAGTCGACGACATTGCCGCGCATTGCGAAATCTTTGAACTCTTTGAAGAAGGACATGAGAAACTCTCCTTAGCAGGTTAAAATGCGTGAGGTGGTTTTTAATATAGCTTACGCATAAAGTGAAGCTTGTTCCGCGCGGCTTGCCTAATATAGCGGGGGATGCTCATTGGAGCACATATATTGCTTGCTGGAGGCTCGAGGAGAACCGATGATGCGACACGTATGAATGATGATGTTTTGAATCTGGTGGTAATTGGCGGCGGAGCTGCCGGTTATTTCGCCGCGCTGCGAGTGGGCGCTGAGCGACCTGCCGCGCGCATTGTCATTCTTGAAAGCAATCGCCGACCGCTCGAGAAAGTTCGCATCTCGGGAGGGGGGCGTTGCAATGTCACCCATAACTGCTTTGACCCGGCCACTTTAGTTCAGAATTATCCGCGTGGACACAAAGAGCTGCGCTCGGCGTTCCACCGTTTTCAGCCACAGAATATGCTTGAGTGGCTTTCGGAACGCGGTGTAGCCATAAAGGCCGAGGCCGATGGCCGCATGTTCCCGGAGAGTGATGACTCTTCAACTATCATCGATTGCTTCGAGAAGGAGCGTATCAGGGAACGAGTCGATCTCCGACTTAACAGCAAAGCCGAGAAAGTCGCAGTGCTCCCAAACGCTACGTTTCAAATCGAGTATGCGCTGAAGGGAGAGGGCAGTGCGAATAATGTTACTCTTCACGCTGAGAACTTGATGTTGGCAACGGGAAATCATATTTCGGGGCATGCATTCGCTCGCCAGCTCGGCCACACCGTCACTCCGCTCGCACCGTCTCTTTTTACCTTCAACGTGCGCGACTCGGCCTTGCAGGAACTTTCAGGGGTTTCAGTTGCGCGGGTTCATATCGATCTCTTTTTGGAGGGTAAACGTGTTGCCGAAAGCTCCGGCCCCTTGCTCATCACGCACTGGGGCGTAAGTGGTCCTGCGGTCTTGAAGCTTTCTGCCTGGGCAGCGCGTGAACTGTATGCGGCAGGCTATCGCGGAGTACTCAGAATTCACTGGGCTACCGAGCATACGCGCCAGCAGGTGCTCGAACAGCTCGCGGCCTACCAAGGTTCCAATCCGAAGAAGACATTGTTGCGCTCTCCGCAAGCCGGATTGCCCGCACGGCTTTGGGAGTACCTCCTGCGTTCGACGCTGCCGGATCTCGTCGAGCGCCCTTGGGATCAGATCGGAAAGAGCGCCCTGCAGAAGTTGGTCGATTTGCTCACGAACTATGAGCTGGCTTTTGACGGCAAGGGGCAGTTTAAGGACGAATTCGTGACCTGTGGTGGCGTTGATTTGCGGGAAGTCGATTTCAGATCGATGCAGAGTAAGGTGGTGCCCGGTCTCTTCTTTGCTGGCGAGATTCTCGATATCGACGGAATCACCGGCGGTTTCAACTTCCAAAGCGCTTGGACGGGCGGCTGGATCGCCGGGACCGCTATAGCGCAGCGCATCGATGATCAGGCTTGAGGAAATCAGGGAAGTGCGTAATATTCTGCGCCATCGCCCCAACTGTTTCACTTCACGTATGAGGCTTAGAATCCATTTGAAACGCCATCTTCTTTCAGCCTTCTTTTTGCTCGGACTCGTCTCGTGCGGACCGGTATACGAGACTAAACATTCATTCACGCCGCCGCGATCTGCTGAGGGACGTAGCTGCACCTTTCAATGTCAGACCGTAAAACTTCAGTGTCAGCAGATAGAAGAGATGCAGCAGCGACAGTGCGAGGACCATGCTCGCTGGCAGCAGCGCCGCTGCCAGGAAGATTTGGCTGATCGTGGAAAGAAGGAGCGCTGGTATGACTGTGGGCTGGAGTCCTGCACAGCCAACACTGAGCGCTGTGAAGAAAGCTATCGCGCCTGCTACCAGTCTTGCGGGGGGCAAGTCGAGTCGCGTGAGGTTTGCACGTACAACTGCGATAAGATTCCCGCAGGCCAAGGACGTTAAAGTTGATGCGTCTTCCTGCGTCGGCAGGTTTTGGATTCCGAATATGCTCTGCCGCAACTTCTGGCGATCGTGATATGCTCGCCCCCTAGCTTCAACCGGCGCTGCTTAGCTAGGACAGCCGGAATCAGGAGAGAGGGCCTATGAAATTCAATCAATTCGTCACGCTTGTCGAGCGCCTCGGCGAGATTCCCACGAACGAACAAGCCTTGAAGATTATCCGAACGACGCTGGAGCTGCTTGCTGAACTTTTGCCAGCGGGACATTGCGATGCAGTGCGGGCGGAGCTACCCCCGGAAATCGGAAATTTTTTGAGTATCTCGGCTGTACGTATGGGACAGACCTTCTCGCTTGGTGAGTTCTTTGAGCGCATATGCGAGGAGAGCGGGGAGACGATGCAAAACGTCGTGCCGCAGGTCCGTGCAGTATCCGAAGTCCTGCGGGAGTCTGTTTCGGAAAAAGTCTTGATGGAAATGTACGCAGGTCTGCCGGATGAATATCGCCAGCTGTTCGATGCGGGCCCAGAGCCGAGCGACGGCAAATCCCAATCTTAAAGGCTTGCCGCTACGCGAAATAGGCAATCGCAAACGTTCCGAGCATTAGGCCGAGCAGAGCTAACTTCGCCGCCATTCCAATAACGAGCCCCAGCCAAGTTCCCATGCCTGCGCGCCCCGCTTGCGCCATGTTTTGGCGCGCAATGTATTCTCCCACGGCCGCTCCCACAAATGGAAAAAACAGCAGTCCCACAAATCCCGAAAAAATTCCGGCAAAAGTTCCAATCGTGGCTCCCAGTACTGCCAGGGCACTTGCTCCGGCACGCTTCGCGCCAAGCTGAGTTGCTACCACATCAACCACCAGACTTAAGACGGTGAGCGCCGCAATGAACCACATGGTGCCCTGACTGACGCGCTCAAATTGCTCTTGCCACGCCAAGATCCACAAACCAACAAGCACCAAGGGCGAGCCCGGAAGCGCCGGCAGGATGGTGCCGATCACTCCGATAATAACGAGGAGTATGGCAAATGCGGCGGTGGCGATAGTGCTGGTCATAGTGATCGAGACTAGAGTATTTCAAATCTCGCTCTAAAGAGCCATGCGATAAACCGAGAAATCCCAGCTACTTCGCAGGCCTATGTGCTTGTCCCAAGTTCCCGGCAAGCTTAATTTTTCGTTCACAGAGCGGCCTTAGGGTGCCGATAACCTAAGCCAGGGAGATTTCTGCCATGAGCGGCTTCACGCCTAGTTCCACTACCTATCGTCTGCGGCCTGCAGCCAATGCTCAGCGCCTGCAGAATAGCAGCGAGCACGCCCGCGAAGGTTGGTTCCCGGTGAACCAGGAAATCTTTACGTCCATTAAAGAGAAAATCGAGACGCAGCATTTTCAGGGAGAAGCTGGGCCGCTCGTCGATGAGATTAAGCGTGACCAGGCTCTCCTGGGACATTGCATTAGTCGATTAACGGAGCGCGGCGCGCGCACGAAAGCGATCGCTAATCCGGTGCAGTCCCTCAAGGACATTCCGTACGCCACACTTGTTGAGTGGGTGTCGGTGCCTGCGACGCGAGTATCTCCATATCGCCTTGAAGCAGCTTCCAAGAATCAGATGCAGCGCTTGCGTGAAGCAGCGCTCAGTTGTCGCTCGACTGAAGTTCTAGCAGAAGGCGCGCAAATCAACGCCGACTTAGCCTTCTCCTGCGCCTTTCTGCGCCAGCTCGGACTTAATCTTATTGCCTGGAACTATCCTTCGCATTTTCGTCGTGCCCAGCAAGCCGCCCAAGCTGGAGAGGAGATCGATAAGGCGATTGAGCGCATTCTGGGGATCCGTCCAAGTGATCTCTCTGCGCAGATTGCGAAGGACTGGCAGTTAAGCTCACAGCTTATGAGCACGTTGACTGATGGCGCCGCTTCTCCCGGGCTCGATAGTGCAAAGCTAAGGAAAGTATGTGAGGTAGGCGAGACCTACGCACGGCTATGCGATCCGGCACAACACGAGAGTGCGCAAAAGGCTTGGCAGGATTTGAAGGAAACCGCGCGCGAATATCTCGGTCGTGATGTCGAGCAGCGCTTGAGCGAAGAAAGCTCCTACATTACGGAGCTTTTCAAGTTCGAGATTGTCGAAGAGAACAAGTTTGGAGAGCCGCTCTATGCGAAGAACGCATTCGCAAATCGCTGCCCCTCGGAACTGCGGCAGTCGATTCAGCGCGTCTATGAAAGAATTTCCCCCTCAGGCCAATCGACTGAAGCAATTCAGGAGCTGGCCGCCTCGGTCATTCCGCAAGCGGGATTTATGCGAGGGTGCATTTACCTTGCCCGTTCGGGAACTTTTGATTTCGTTCCGGTATTGAAACTTGGCGATCAACCACTATCGTACTATTCGCTCAAGAATTCGGCGGCGCGTTCTGGAATCGCGCAAGCGCTGCTTAGTAGTGTTCCGATACGGCAGGATGCTTCATGGTTTGGAGAAGATGAGGTTGCGGTCATTCTCGGCACTATCGGAGGTGCACAGCACCAGGCCGTACTGTACCTCGAGTTCAACGCAGAAGCGCGCAATGAGAATGTGCAGAGTGGGATGCTGTATTTCAAGGCAATCCGCCAGGCCTTCAACGATTGCTTGAACATCTGAGCCTGCGAACTACAGTCGAGTCTGCTACTTCCGCACTGATGCTAATCATCTGAACTTCTCGTCGTATAGTGGAGACTACACCAGTCTACATTTTACTACAGGAGGCCCTGTGCCACGCGGAGATAAATCAAAGTACACTTCAAAGCAGCAGCGCCAAGCGCGACATATCGAGGATGGCTACGAAAAAAGCGGCGTATCCGCCCGTGAAGCAGAAAAGCGCGCCTGGGCGATCGTGAATAAAAAGGATGGTGGTGGCAAAAGAACGGGCGGCTCTGGACGCGCCAAGAAGACGTCCAGAGGCAGTGCCGCTGGCGCAAAAAAAAGCAGCGCAAATCGAATTAGCCGTTCGCGGCGTTCGTCTAAGAAACGCGGCACTTCCACTGCGGCGCGCGGGTCTCGTCGGCGCTGAAGTGCGCGCCTGCTGCGGGTTCGGCGATGTATCCATCCATTGGGTACTCTGGGCCTGCCGCAGGTGTAACGCTGAGCTTACGTTTTTAGATGAGGAAGTATGAGACGCAATAGGTTAGAAGGCGAGGAGTTTCGGAAATTGAGAAAGGCCGGACTAGAATTGCGCCCTCCGGTTGATGAGTATAGTGAACAACCATCTTCGGGCAGTGCCATCGGTGGTCGCCGGGGAGCGCAGGAGTACGGTATCGAGGGCGGTGCCGCCCAGGAAGATGGCCACGATCGGGATCGCGCTTCCAATGTCGACATTAGTAGCTCTGACTTGGAAGTTGAAGGAACGCGTTTCCCCCAAGAAGTAGTCGACCGATCCTATCCCGGCGTATCTGAATATTCCCTTTTGCAGATCGGTGGTACTCCCGAAGGCGAGATTGGGCAGGAGCCCTTTGATGATGAAGCGGACTCAGACCTCGAAATTAAAAACTATTCTGAAATTGAGGTTCTCCTTCGTGAGCGCATTCGTGCGCATCCCATTTTAGGTAACCAGTCCATTACCGTTTCGCTGACCCCACACGGGAGTACTGTACTGGAGGGGGCGGTCAGGACAGAGGCAATTAAGCTTGACGCTCAGGAGCTGGCCCAAGCCATCCTGGGGGAAGTGGTGGTTGAGAACCGGCTCGTAGTCCTGCCCGGCAGCGCGACATAGCCTGGCGTTAGTACCAAAACCTCCTTCTTTCGGAGCCTTAGCCTTTCCTGAAGATTTCCTGTAATAAACAGGAGGCTCGTTCGTCTAAGCTCGTATGCAACAATATAAGATAAAACATTCGGGGACTGCTGGACGGCGCGTGCAGTTTCTCGGCGCTCTTAGGCTCGCTCTCTTGTCGCTTTTAGTGGTTGTGCCCTCGAGCTGGGCTGAGGAGGCTGGCAGTGCACTTACTTGTGAGGATGGTTCAATGAAGAATAAGGATGGATCTTGCTCTACGCCCTCAGGCGGAACGGTTTGCAGCTTGCCGACCGATGAGTCAGAGCTTCGCAAGTTGCTTTCGCCCGAACAGTATCGAGTGGTGCGAGAGAACGGCACGGAGCGCCCGTTTCACAACGCTTACTGGGATAATCACGAAGACGGAATTTACGTAGACGTGGTCTCCGGAGAGGTGCTCTTTAGCTCCAAAGATAAGTTTGACTCTGGTACTGGCTGGCCAAGTTTTAGCAAGCCTATAGATGCAAGTACCATCGTGGAAAAAAGCGATCGCGCCCACGGTATGGTGCGCACCGAGGTGCGTTCAAAAGGGGCAGATTCTCATCTCGGCCATGTGTTTAATGATGGGCCTACCTCGACAGGGATGCGCTATTGTATCAATTCCGCCTCTCTTCGTTTTATTCCCGTCGCTGAGCTTGAAGCTAAAGGCTATGGGAAATATCGTACTCTGTTTGAAAAGGAGTGAGGGGTGATACGAGCATCGGTGCTTCGAATGTTGGTAACCTTCACCTTGTTGTGCGCCTCGCTGGCGCACGCGGATACTCAGGAAAAAACGGAAGCTATGACAAAAAAAACTGAAACACTTACCGTTGGCGGCGGCTGCTTTTGGTGTATTGAAGCAACCTTTCAGAGCTTTCGCGGTGTCGAAAAAGTGGAGTCCGGATATGCCGGTGGAACTACCAAGAACCCAACCTATGACGAAGTCGGGATGGGAACTACGCAGCACGCTGAAGTAGTGCAGATCACTTTCGATCCTGCCGTGATAAGTGTTCAACAGCTTCTGACCGTCTTCTTTCACGCGCATGATCCGACGACCAAAAATCGGCAAGGTGGCGATGTCGGGCCGCAGTACCGATCCATTATTCTCTATGCCGATGAAGGGCAGCGTCTAGCCGCTGAAACTGTAATGAAAGAAATTACGGCCCAGAAGATTTGGAAGGATCCTCTGGTTACTGAGGTGGTTCCATTGTCAGACTTCTACAGGGCCGAGGACTATCATCAGGATTACTACGCAAACAACCCATCCAAGGGCTATTGCGCCCTTGTGATTGCTCCGAAGCTGCAGAAAATTCGCAAGGAGTTTCACGCCCTTCTGAAATAAGGGCACGGCAGCGCTTGGCGCTAGGTGGGGGCGTGCTTCTGCGAAACCGCCAGTACCTCGTCGAAATCGCAGGGTTTCGAAATCACGGCAACCACATTCAGGTTTTGCGTTTCGGCGACAATATCATCGCGTTCGCGCCCCGATATGAAAATCACTTTCAGGGAAGGATTGGATTGGGAGAGGGCTTCGGCAACGTCTTTTCCCGTGTGAATTCCATCCAGCTTCCAATCAGTAATTAAAAGCTGAGGAGGCTCTGAGGTTCCGCTTGCTATCGCTGCGGCGAAGTCTGCTGCTTTGCGCACTTCATAACCTCCGTCTTCAAGTATTGAAGAGAGAACAAGGGAGGAAATTTCGTCGTCTTCCACCAATAATATTTTGGGCATTCTGTGCGTTCTCCCTGCGTCTCTGAAAATTCATAGAAGCGCCGTTCATGAAGCTATAAGTATAGCTTTGAATACTCAAAATACAATGCTGACGCAGGGCTGAGGCTGAGCTGAACGGTTCCGCTCATACAAAAGAGCTCTGATTGAAGCGTGACTAAGCCAAATCATAACTCATCTCAAAGCAGCTGGTGATACTCAAGAATGTCTAGAATTCTTGAGAGGTATATATGCGCATCGCTATTCAGCTACCGTTTCGACGGCGTCGAAGACCCGAACTCTCTACTCCGAACGATCCGACTTTTAACGCCACGCTTTTGATTATCGGAATAGCGGTGCTGGCGCTGGTAGGAGTCTTTTTGATCAACTACATCGGCTTTGCTCCGACTCCGCCACTTTAGACGCGTAGAGATTGAGCCAATCGGTCGTCTTCGTGATGGTGGTCATACGGATCTGTCCTCCTTGTACGGTTGTATAGCCCCAGTCTGATTTCTTCTCATACTTGTTTGTAGGAGTAACTTATGAATGATGCTGTTCGATTGTTTGTGGGCTTAGCAGTTGTGGCGGCGGTAGCGCAGCCTCTGTCCTTGCGCGCTGATGACACGACCGACTTATATTTTCAAGAAGCCATGCAGCGCTATTTTGAGTATCCACAGAACGCCAGAACCTTTGGTATGGCAGGAAGTTCCGTTCCAACCTCGATAGACAGTTCCAGTGTCATCGGAAATCCAGCTGGTATGGGCTTGATGCGTGATGGCGAAGTGTCTGCCACCTACAGCTACAATCGAATCAGTGGAGATGAGTTTCCAACCGGAGTCTCCGTAGATCAGGTTGAGAACGATGGCAGTGCCATGTTCGCCATGCCGCTGGGCCCGCGCCATGACTCGCTGGCTGAGTTTGGAAACTTCGGAATGGCCTGGGCCTATCGCAACGGAAACTGGCACGATGACACCTATGATACCGACACTGAAGCGACACGGGTGACTGCTGCCTATGCCTATCCTCTAAGCTCTAATCTAAGCGTCGGATATAGTCTGGGATGGGTGGATGATCGCTTTCAATCGAAAGCGGTGTTCGATTATCCGATGGGGAACGGATTCCGTCACACGCTCGGCGCCATAATGAAAGAGAAGGATTTAATCGTCGGTCTATCATTAATAGCCGGCCACGGAACTCACCATGCTCTGTACGGTCCCGGAACGGAGGTGCATTCGCAAACGAATGCCTTCGGTATCGATGCCGGTGTGGAGTTTGCGGTCGCTCCGCAGACGAAATTGGCCTTTGCTGCGGACTATCGACATCTCAGCAGCGACGGTGGTGTTGAGTCTTCAATACCTCAGAATGTGGTTGGTGGAGCCGAGAATGGAAACACCTTTGACGCCAGAGTCGGTGTTGAGCAAACGTTAAACGAGGAAATAAAGCTGCGCGCTGGATACCGCTACGCAGGGCTTGCTCGGTACAAGTATAACCGCGTGGAGCTAAACGATCTGAATGGATCGGCATACTATAATGCCTTTACGCTCGGTGCAGGTTATCGTTTCCCGTTCGACTCCGGTTACATTCGATCGCTGAACCTAGACTACGGTGTGGAGTATCGCGTAGTGGGTGACAACGATTGGCAGCACGTCGTAACGCTTTCGATCCCCTTCAATGCTTGCGGCGTGAGCTGATATGTCCTTAGCTTGCGGGGCTGCCTTTTGCGAGGTAGCTCTGCAAGCTGTATCGCCCGGGCTCATGGTGTAAAAGATGAAAACACACTCCGAGTAGACAGATGTTTTTTACAAGATTGCTGCGTTGCAAAATATCCCAAAACACCGCGCAGTTTTGAGCTACCCCGTCCGGCCTGCTAAGTATCCCCGGTGCGTGGACCACCAAGGTCACCACAACAAGAAAAGCGGCCAGCGCCGTGGCCGCCCAGCGCAAATGCCAGCCCAGAAAAATAAGGCTGCCCCAGCCAACAAGCCATACTCCGCAGAGAATCGAAATTCCACGCGGGAAGGGTACCCACAGAGGCATTAGCTCCCGCAGTAAAGTGTCAGAAAAAAGATGTTCAGCGCCCAGCCCGATGAAAATCGTGCAGAATAGGAGACGGAAGAGAAATTCAGATAGATCTTTACTTATATGCACTAGTTTTTTCCCCAATGAGAAATGCCAGGTAGGCCTCGGTATAAAAGACCATGGTATAATCTGCGCGGCAAAAAGCGTCGAATCCATGAGAAGAATACGGCGTCTGCCGTGGCTGAGACTCGCAGAGGGGCGTGAGCGGATTCGATCGTGCGTAAGACTTTCTTAGCGATACTGTCCGGGGTGGCGTGAGCTATTCCCATCAGGCGTTCAACGAACGATTCCATATTGGCGTAGTACGCATGGTAGTCATCTTGGCCAGTCAAAGCTGATTTGCCTCGGTGCGTCCAGTAAATGTGGCGAAAGGCATTCGAATGGACAAAGCCGGGCTGTACCAGCACTACACGAACATTCCAAGGACGAAGCTCGTACCAGAGAGCTTCGGAGGCTCCCTCGAGAGCAAATTTTGAAGCGCTATATGAGCCCATGGTGGGCATCGCCATCATCCCTCCAACGGAGGAGATGTTAACGATGCAGCCGCGACGCTGCTTACGCATGCGCGGCAGTACCAATCGAGTAAGGGCCATCGGCCCCAGAAAATTGGTTTCCATCTGCAGCAATTCGTCGGCGCTGCTCATGTGCTCGATCACGGAGCGGTATGCAATCCCGGCATTGTTGATGAGAACATCGACTCCGTGATGATGTTTATTCAATTCGGCGATAAGTGCTTCTCGCTGATCGGCATTCGTAACATCGAGGGGGCGAATGAGGAAGTTTTCGCTTTCAGGCAATCCAAGCGATCTGAAGCGCGACAAAGATGATTTTCGAGCCGTCGCGACCACGCGGTACCCACGCTGAAGTCCCAGTTTTGCCAGGGCAAGACCGATACCGGAACTTGCGCCTGTTATGAGCATCGTTTGTTGGTCCATAGGGCGGATGCCGAGACTTTGTACAGTGTCGAACGTATCACAGTCCGCGCGCCCAGGCAGTTATAAAATGCCTTACGACCGGCACGCATATTCTATATCGAGGGCGTTTTACTGGGGATTCTCAGAGGCAAGAACGCCAAGGCTACATAGGCCCCGGCCTAAGCGCGGTCATGGCGAACTCAACTAGGGCGCGCGAGGCTTAGTGTAGCTCGAGATAAGAGTTTGCCTGCTTAGAGTATTGGCAATGGAGATTAGATGTATGAAATTCCCGCTTCGCATGTTGGGTCTTGCAATGTTCCTCGTGTGTTCTGTTGCGCTAAGCGCCTGCTCAGGACGAACGACTACCGTTGATACGCAGGTGACAACCACCGAGCAAGCTGCGAGCGCCGACGCACCAAAATCGACAAAGACCGTTGAGGTGACGAAAGAAACCACGGAGAAAGATGAAGGCGGGCACGGAGTTTTTCACATACTAGGCGACATTCTTGCTCTGCCATTTCGTGCGATAGGAGCACTCTTTACCGCGATATTCTAAGCCTTGAGATCCGAGAGCGCTTCGTATGCCCGAGTTTTCTCAAGTTGAAACGCGCCCGCAACGAGCCACCTCTTTCAAGGTGCGTCGTCGATCATCAGGCGTGTCTCCGTCTGCGAAGCGAGGACGCTTTCAATTCGGACGAAACTCTGCGACTGAGGTGTTGATTGGGCTCGGACTGACCATCTTTCTGCTGTACGCAGGCCGTGAATTCTTTGTGCCTCTGACGCTGGCAGTTCTGCTGAGCTTTATGGCTGGGCGTGGCCTGAGGATTCTGGAATCAAGAGGAGTTCCCTCGCGCGTGTCGGGCTTACTGCTGGCCTTGGCTGTGTTGACAGTGGTTGTGGCTGGCGTGTGGCTCATCTCAGCGCAACTATCAAGCGTAGCGTCGCAGTTACCTGCATACCGAGCAACATTACGCACTAAGCTTGTGCTTATTGAGTCGAAGGTTCATGCAGCTCTCGATCAGGTACGCTTGCTGCCTCGCCGGGGCAGTGCAGACCGTCAAGGTTCCGATCCGCAAGCGGCGGATTTGCAAGCGCCACTCGTGCGTGCGGTGGGAAGTTCGCTTGGGGAAGTACAAGATTTTGCGCCGGGAGTGCTGCATTTCTTAGCGCTATCGGTTTTTGTCATTGTACTCGCTATGTTTCTGGCCGTTTGTCGCGATGATGTGCGCGATCGAATTGTTCGTTTGGCAGGCCAGCGCAACGTTCATATCGCAAGCGAATTGCTCGATGAGGTCGCTCTCAAGGTGAGCGCCTTCCTGTGGGCGCAATTGCTTGTTAATTCCTGTTTCGGTTTAGTGACCGGGATACTTTTTGCAGCCTTAGGCTTGCACTATGCGGCGCTGTGGGGGACCTTGCTTGCATTGCTGCGATTTGTCCCTTTTGTTGGGGTAATCATCGGGGGCACGCTTCCCATTTTTTTTGCGCTGGCGACTGCTCCTAGCTGGACGCTCGCGCTGGCTGTGTTCATTAGTCTCACTTCCGTCGATTTCCTTTTAAATCAGTATATCGAGCCCAAGTTCATTGGCTCGCGCATCGGCTTGTCACCGGCGGCAGTGCTCATTTCTGCCTTTGGCTGGACCTGCCTGTGGGGACCGGTGGGATTATTACTTGCAACGCCGCTGACTACCTGTCTCGTAGTTGCGGGGCGATTCATTCCACGACTCGCTTTTACCTCGATTCTGTTTTCGGATGAGGAGGCATTGCCGCCCCGCTTGCAGCTATATCATCGAGCACTCTCGAAAGGAGACCTTAGTAGTGACCCCTGGCTGGCCACGCATATCGAAGCGGTTGGCGCGGAATCTTTTCTTAGTGAATCCTTTCTGCCCGCGCTCGGACTTCTATGCCGCCAGCGCAATCGAGGGGACCTGCCGCAAGCGCGCTTTCGGCACGCCTGCGCCGCCCTGCGCGCTATTCTGCCACTGGTAGAATCGAAGCTGCCGCCGCTGCCTGAGCGTGGCGAAGACGGCAATCCTGTATTCCTTGTGGTGCCCGTGAGTGAAAGCGTGGAAGTGATCGCCGCCTCAGCGCTGCGATTCTTGGGCGCAAGCCTCGGCGGGACCTGGTACGCAGTCGAAAGAGGCAATGCCAGGCAACGCATTCGCGAGGCACTGCAACGCTGGCCTGTAAAAGCGATTGTGTACTGCCGCGCGGATGGCATACCGCGCGGGCCTCAGGAGATTTCACGTCTGAGTGACACCAACGCTGTATCTTCCTATGTGTACTATATAACGGAACCAGAGGGTTTGGTGTCCCCCTCACGGCGAGCGGCTAACGGCTTGTATTCGGCACGTGATTTTAAGGCAAAAATGCTCGAGCTACAGACCACGGATCAGGGGCTTACGCAGGTGTAAAAGCGTGTGGCGACGACGACGGCATCTGTGCGAGAGTGACCAATCGCTAATGTGCTTTCGAGACTTGGTACGGTAATGGGTAGAGTAAACACAAATTTAGATTCTGCTGCTTCGCTGCAAGGGGTCATGGAGATGGCGGGGCTAATGGCATGTAGCATTCATTGTGCCTCCGGTGCGCTGACCTGGATAGCTACTCCTCGTAGCCTCGGAATTGATCCAAATCATTGTCAGGATCTCTCCGCATTCTTATCCCTGGTGGCTGATAAGGATCGTCCGCGCCTCAGGGAGACCCTGGATGTATCTCGATCTGATCGCGGCAAGTTCGATGATTCTTTTCTTCTCTCTGTCGGTGAAGAGCGGCCGCGACTTATTCGAATGAGGGGCGGTTATGCGCGCGACGCTCAGGATGCAGAAACAATTTTGTGTATCCTGGAGGGTCTTGGTGAGACATCTGAGGGGAAGGGGCGGACTGCCGGAGCGGACGGAGCAGCCGAGCAGCTAAAGCGCGGATTGGCCGAAGCGCATCACCGCGTAAAAAACAGTTTGCAGAATATTTTATCGCTTCTCAATCTACAAACGCGAAACGGGGGTACGCTTTCTGCCGAACAGGTAAAGAAATTGACTTCCGTCATACATGGCGTGGCTGTTTTGCATGACTTGCTTAATGAACGTATGCGTGAGTCCGCGGACTCGACACAGATCGATGTGAGCCGTGTCTTGGAGCGGGTTTACGCTCTTGCAGTGCGCTCCACGAAAGGTCGCACCTTTGAGTGCTCGTTTGATTCCTGTGTGGTTACCCCGAGGCAAGCTTCCTCGTTAAATGTGATTTTCAATGAACTACTGCAGAATGCTCTGTTGTTTGGTTCAGGAAAGACAAACGTGACGTTGCGTAACGAGGGAGAGCGAGCGTTGCTAACGGTTAAGAGCCAGGGGCCTCTTTTTCCCAAGGACTTCGAGGACGGACTGCCGGCCACATCTGGGTTAGGTATGGTGAAGATGCTAGCGAAGGCAGATCTGGGGTCGCAACCCGTTTTTCGGAATGAGGATGACGAAATGGCCTGTGTTGAAATCGTCTTTCCTCTCTGTTCCTGAGGCGGAATTAAGCCTGAGCCATTCTAAAAGGTGAAGGGTCGAAGCGGACACCGGCTATCTGTTGAACTCGGCACAGGCCTTTCCGGCCAGCGTCTACTCGGGCTTAGTTTCAGCGCCCTCTACGGCCAATGAGATCTGTTGGGTCAATTCCGCCCCGAACAGGAAGATGGCTGCACTGTAGTAAACCCAAATCAAAAAGACCGCTAAGGAGCCTGCGGCACCAAAAACGGAACTCACCGTAGAGAAGCCCAAATACATTCCTATCAGCGTCTTGCCCAACGTAAATAGTAGCGCCGTGATTGCGGCACCCGGTCGGATGAACTTCCAGCGCGGCGCTGCGTCAGGTAAATAACGAAAAAGGAGCGAGAAGAAAATTGAAAACAGCAGGAGCGACAGCGAGGCATTAAGAGTTTCGAGTAGGAGGGGAGACCAGGACTGACGGCCAAGATAGGACGTAAAGAGAGCGATTATCGAGGTGCTCAATAGCGAAGCCGGTATGAGTACAGCCAGCACGAACACCATCAACATAGCGATGAAACGTTTTTGTATCCAATGCAGCAATGAAAAATGAGGGCGCGATTCAACGTTCCAGATACGGTTCAGAGCTACGCGCAACTGACTAAAGACGCCAGCAGCAGAGAGTATCAGAATAGAGAAGCCCAATACTCCCGCCACATTCCCCAGATTCGGGCGGGATTCGATATTGCTCAGCACGGCTCGTGCGAGATCGCTGGCCTGCGGACCAGCGAACGAGCCTAGCTGAGAAAAGATCTGCTCTTCGTCGCTGATGCCGAAATTGTGAGCCGCCCAGAACAATAAGATCAGGATCGGCGAGACGGAGAGAGCTGCATAGAAGGAGATAGCAGCAGCCATCGTCAAGCCATCGCCCTGCAAAAATCCATTGCAGGTAGCCAGAATTATCCTAAAAGGGTTACGAGGAGACATCCAAGATCAGCTTAAAGTCTTTCACTTTCTGATTGAGCATTTCTCACCGAGAGTCGTCATACCGCGAGCTTGCGCAAAAGTATACGGGGATCCCGCCTCCCTAGGAAACTGGTTTAAGGGGGATAGATGTGGACTTACGTCCTTCCCATCCATGGGACGAGCTGACTGCCACTTTGGGGATCGGGAAAAAGTCGGCGGGAGTCGCTGAAGGTGAATTCATCGACTCCCGCCATGGCTACGTTATCAGAGACAGCGCAGCGCTGCTTAGAAGTTGGCAGACTTCGAGTAAGGGCGATTGCTCTTGTCGTAGTCCGCTGAAGCTTCAGAAGTGGAGGAAATATCGCGCGCCCCAGTTCGTTTAAGGATTTCTTTAGCGCGATCACTCCATTCCTCGTTATCACAATGGACAGAAATCAAAATTCCACCGTTCTTTATCTGTCCTTCGTAACGTTTCGCTTCGTACTCCGGAATACCTAAGCCGATCAGAGCGCCGGTTAATCCACCGACGGCCCCGCCGACTCCGGCTCCCGCCAGCATGCTCATAATTGGGCCGGCTGCGATGAAAGCGCCCAGGCCGGGAATAGCCAAAGCGCCAACTCCAATCAGCCAACCCAAGGTTCCACCGAGCACTAAACCGGAAGCGGTTCCCGTCGTGGTTCCCTCGGGCAGTTTGGTAGCCTTCTCGTGTGCGAATTCCTTGTTGCTATCTCCACTCGGGAAAAGCGCTGAAATATCGGCACTCCGAAAGCCTTCCGATTTTAGGTTATCCACGGCCCCTTCGACACTTGTGCGTGAGTCGAAGATTCCTAGAACCACCAAGTTCTTGTTGGTGGAAGGTTGCTCATTTTGTCTGTTCTTTATTTCCATACTCTTTCTCCATTTTCTAAATAGGGATTAGCTCTTGCTTCGTTGCGCGGCCACTTCAAGCTCGTTACGAACAAAGTTGGTGCCGGCGATGTCCATTGCTATCTGACCGAGCACAACTCGTTCCTGATCCGAGCGCACAGGGCCCCGTAAGGTAACCATGCCGCCGTCATTGGTTACGACTTTGATGTTGTGCGCGTACTGGGACAGATCCTCTCGTTCCACAATCGCTTGGCGAATACGCTTCGTTAATTCAAGCGCTTTGCTTTGATTGGATTGTTGATCCGCCGTGAGGTTTGCCGCGTTCCGATCTCTCTCGTTGATACCGGTGTTGTCTCGCGAATTCCTGTAGGCTTCCTTGGGTGTCCCTGCCTGCGGGTTCGCTGTATCGGCCTGTGCCGTGCTGCCGACCAATATGCCTGTCAGCAAGAGGCAGGGGATAAATGTTCGCTTGTTCATGTGACGTGCTCCTGAAAAGTCGGGTGTCTTTGGAGGAGTTCGCTACGCTTCTCCGCCCGTAAAGTAGGAGGCCACTGTAGAGCAGTGCAGGCAAAGTGCGTATGAGTCAGCTCACGCTCGGGTTGCCTAGCGATATCAGGTGCGCACTCTTCGCATGAGGCCGCGCATGGCGAGGAGGCACGGGAGCGGATAGCTTCGGAGAGCTTAATCGAAATGTCTCACAAGTAATCTCTCACAAGGAAGCAATGGAAACTATGCCGGCTCGTGTATCCACCGTGGTGGAACTGCTTTCGAAACTTTCGGAAAGTGGATGCAACTCAAGTTTTGTCTTTCACAATGGAGCTTTGCGCTGCCCCGAAACCGGGGCGCGTTACGGTAAGGAAGAGTTGGAGATTCAAGCAATCCATCGCTTTGAAGGCGAATCGAACCCCAATGATTTAACGATTGTGTACGTGATAAGAGCAAATGACGGAACGAGGGGAGTTTTCGTCGATGCGTTCGGGCCACAAGGGGACGCGAAAGCCTCTGAGTTTCTGCAGCAAGTCGACGATCTGCGACGCGGTCGTGCGGAGAGTCAGGCTTTAGCTGAATCTCCGCACGTTACTCACTCCTAGGCATGCTGTGGGTCGTGCACGCCCTCTTCAACTTCTTCGATCAGTTTGGCAATGAAGGCCGGGAGGTCATCAGGAGTTCGGCTCGTTACGAGGCCGCGGTCCACCACGACAGCTTCGTTCGCCCACAGCGCGCCTGCATTTTCCAAATCGGTCTTCAGTGATTGATACGAGGTAAGCTCCCGGCCGGTAACCACGTCCGCTTCGATCAGGATTTGCGGGCCGTGACAGATTGCCGCCACCGGTTTTCCCTTAGCAAAGAAGTGTCGCACGAGGTCGACAGCCACGGGGTTCATGCGCAGCTGATCTGAGTTCAGGGTGCCGCCGGGAATCACGAGCGCGTCGTACTCCTGACTTGTAACTTCATCGAGAGTGCGATCAACTTCTATCGTTTCAGCCCAGTCTTTATCCTTCCAGGCACGCAGAGGTTCTCGCACCGGTGCGAGAATGTCGACCGTTGCTCCCTCCGAACGAAGAGCGTTGACTGGCGAGACAAGCTCGCTCTCTTCAAATCCATGCGTGGCGATCACTGCGATCCGCTTTGCGCTTAGTCGATTCATAGTTCCTCCATAAAGTATTAGATCGGGACTGCAAGCGATGATGTCAGTGCCGTTCGACTCCCGTCTATGATGACCAGCAGTCACGGCGAATCGGTTGACCTGACGGGTCGCTATGATTCTCCTCATCCGTATAAACGTGTGCTGCGCGTTACGCTCTTCACATGGGTCTAACGAGGTATAGAAAAAAACGAGATTTTTCCACAACGAGCGAGCCTCGTGCTATTCCTGCGCGGTCGGGTGGGAAGCTTCGCTTCGTTGTTCAGAAGCATGCAGCTTCGCGTTTGCATTACGACTTCCGCTTGGAGTATGCAGGGGTACTCAAAAGTTGGGCCATCCCGAAAGGGCCCAGTCTTAACCCACAGGAAAAACGTCTAGCCATTCAGGTGGAGGATCATCCGCTGGCCTACGCCGATTTTGAAGGCATTATTCCGCAAGGGCAGTATGGTGGAGGCAGTGTTTTGGTTTGGGATCAGGGAACGTGGGAGTGCTCAAACATCCAGAAGGGCTTGAGCGAAGGCAAATTGGAGTTTGCGCTACACGGGGAGAAGCTTAAGGGGCGTTGGTCACTCGTACGTATGCGCGGAGATCGGCGGGACGGCAAGAATTGGCTTCTCATGAAGGTTCGCGACCGTTATGCCAGTGCAACAGCCAATATACTAAGTTCAAGTCCGCTCAGTGTCTTATCGGGCCGAGGATTAGACGAAGTCTCAGCGGAAGAAATCTCGAAAGCTGAACTGCGGCAGCCTAATACAACAAAACGTTCGGGCAAGCAGGGGACCTAGAATTCGAATTGGCTCCCCGCGCTTCGCTGCCCTATACGAAGCAGAGCGATGGAGTTACACTATAAGGCATGGTGGCCCGACAATGCGCACGTTAAAAAGAATCCTGAGGCGTCCGCATATACCCCGCTATTTGAAGTGGGAGACAGAACACGTCTACGTTTCGGGAGATCTCTACTTCGAGGCGCTTCTTTCGCAGATATCCAATGCTGCGAGTTTCGTTTGGATTGAAACCTACATCCTGAAAGATGATGAGATTGGCCGCAAGGTACTCGCCGCTCTTGTGGCAGCCGTGCGGCGCGGAATTGAGGTGCGACTCATAGTCGATGGCGTTGGGAGCCAAGAATGGATCCGGCGCAAACGAGCCGAGTACGAAAAGCAGGGGCTCGCCATACGGGTGTATCGACCTTTGCGGTTCGCAGCGTTTTGGCAGCAACTAGTGGGGCTGCGCTTTTCAGGAGTAACTCGACTGCTCTCTCATACGAATCGGCGCACCCATCGAAAGCTCGCACTTATTGATCGGAAAATCGCGTTCGTCGGCAGCATGAACTTATGTGCTGAGCCCGTAGAGAGTGTTTTTGGGACCAACGCTTGGAGGGATACCGCAGTCGCGGTGACAGGACGTGCCGTTGAACTTCTCGTACGATCTGTTGAAGATACCTGGGTGCGCAGACGCGCCGAGGGTAAGCCTCGCTTTACGGGGCTAATTCGAGACAATCGGACATTTATCCAGCGTTTACGAAGTCACCAACGTTTGCTTCGTGAAATACGCAGGGCGCGTCATCGGATCTATATTACCACAGCCTATTTTGTCCCCGAGCAGTTGCTTCGCAGAGCGCTTCGCAAAGCCGCGCGACGAGGAGTCGATGTGCGTATCATACTCCCCGGCACTTCCGATGTTCCTTTTCTGCCTTGGGTGTCCAGATTGTACTATGCGAAATTGCAGGTGGCCGGCGTTCGCGTGCTGGAGTACCAGAAAAATATGATTCACGCCAAGACGGCGATAATCGATGGCAGCGCTTGGGTCGGATCGAGTAATTTAAATAGTCGAAGCTTGTACTGGGACCGAGAGCTTGATGTCCGTGTCTTACAAGCCAAGTCTCTTCGCGTATTGCTTGATCAATTTGCGCTGGATGAAGCCAAAGCCGCGCCCTATTCACGGGCCGTGGCGGGAAGATTCTCAATTGCGGGCATTCTCGGTAGCCTCTTGTCAAAATTGGAGAAGCTATTCTAGAGGAAGCGTCGTTGCCTAGCGCGTTCGAGCCTGCTCGTCGCCGAGCAGGCTCGAACTTGCATTACGCGTGAGATGCCCTCGAAGCGAATCTACCGGCGATTATCTGTTCCGATTGTTTCGTCAACGGCCTCTCCGGCTTTCTCAAGAGTGCTCTTTTTATGGAGAGGGTTCTTGCCCTCGGCAATATTGTCGCCGATCTCATCAGCGCGTTCACCAGCCTTTTCGAAAGGCCCAGGATTGCGCTGATTACAAGCGACGAGAACGCTGAGGAGGATAGTGCAAACGAAGAAGAGCTTTTTCATAGAGTTCCTTAGTATGTCAGTCGTTAATAGATTGCTGAATCAGGGGCTTCTGCGCCGCCCCATGGGAGTCCTAGTAATTTCGATCGCGGTCGCGGTCTTTCTTGTCCATCTCGTTTCCGATTAGGCCTCCAGCGAGACCGCCTCCGGCGCCACCAATAATCGCGCCGGTTCCTCCGCCTGCCACGGCACCGACCGCGGCTCCTGAGCCAACGCCGATGACTGCGCCGCGCTCTTTGTTGTCGAGCTTGTCCCAGGTCGAACAGGCCGCTAGCGAAGCCAGTATGGCGAGGAACGCAAGATGTTTAGACATATTCATATGTTTACTCCTTAAGTGTCGTGGTGAGGCGGTTGTCGCCGATACCTGCGAGACGCTGCACCTTCAGTATTTGCGACACGCTACGGGATAATGCTGATGCCGAAAATGATCGGCATCAGCTCGTAGCAGTACTCAGTGTTGGGTCATCTGTTGCAGACTCGCGAGGTCCACAATTTTGATGATTCCAGGCCGCGATAGGTCGAGTATTCCCTCGCGTTCCAGGTTCTTCGTGATGCGGATGGCAGTTTCGGGTGTGGTGCCCGTTAGATCCGCAAGTTCTTTGCGGGTCATAAAGATTCGTCCATTATTGCTGCCCTTATCACCTCCGCGTCCAAGCTCGGGCAGTAGGGTGAGAATCGCTGTTACGATGCGGTCTTCCACCCTTGAGTGCGCGAGACTGCTGGCCAGCTCGTAGGAGCGCCCCAAACGCCGCGCGAGACTTTCGGTGAGCGCTCGGGCGAGGTTAGGCGCGCGATTCTCTAAAAGCGTGAAGGCATTCTCGGGGACCCACAGCACTCGTGACGCGACCTGCGTACGAGCGGAGCAGCATCCACTAAATCCCTTTAGTAGATAGAATAATCCGAAGGTGTCTCCGGAGCCCAGGAGCGAAACTATAAGCTCCTTTCCGGTAACCGCACTTTTGGTGATGGCAACTTTTCCCGAAAGTACGATAAAGCCGGCTTTGGCTTCCTCTTCTTCCGCGAGAATAAACTCACCTCCGTCGAAGGAACGTAAGCTGGCTGCCTGGGCAAACGTCTCCAGGTCGCCTCGCGGAACGTCTTTGAAAAGATCGAGCTGCAGCAGGACTTCGAGCTTCTTGTCGACTTCTCCTTCGCCTACCTCGAACTGCTGCTCGATCTCCTCGGGGGCCGTTTCGCTGGGTGCTGCGGTGCCGTCCTTGGAATGGCGGTACAATCCAAGCTCAATCGCCGAACGCAGCTCGGAGGGATCGAACGGCTTAATCAAATATCCGTAGGGCAGTGTCAGCTTGGCACGCTGCAACGTCGCTTCGTCGGTGAGTCCGGTAAGGAATACAATTGGAACCTCGAGTTGCTTTCCGATGTGCGAAGCTGCTTCGATGCCGTCAATCTTTCCCTTAAGGCTTATGTCCATCAGGACAAAATCCGGTTTGAGCGGCGGAATGTTTTGGATAGCATCTTCTCCCGTGTCCGTGGCGCCCACCACCTCATAGCCGAAGTCGGTGAGAGCCTGTCGAACATCCAGACAGATGAGCGGGTCGTCTTCCACGATATATATTTTTCGCTTCTGTTCCATCGGGTACCTCTTGCTAGACGTTAGTTTAGGCCGCTAAGTGAGCTTGTCGATTCATACGGCAGATCTCTTCTACAAAAAGTTGTTCTCGGGCCGGGCTCTCTAGCTGCATGCAACGAGTCATTACTTCGTCAAGCTCATGCAGGAAGAATGAGGTAGCCGCAACTTTGCCGGAGGTTCTTTGAAGTTCGAAGTAGTAGCCTTTCATTGAATCCCGGTACGAATCTTTCGTGCTGCTCTTGCTGCTGTTGTGGGTTGTGTGTTTCATGGATAGGTCTCCTTTATAAGAGACTTGTACAGCGTGTTCGAACTTTAGACGAGCTGTTAGCTGCACCACTCGTGCGGCTGCATGAGCTACATCAGCGAGTTTAATTGCGAGCATAGGTGTCTTTGAATAAAATCGTTTGCTCATCGTCTGACTTCCGTTTTTTCATCAAGTACCAGCATTTCGACTTCACTTACCCCACGACTTTCAATGCCGAGTTCGCGAGCCGCCTGCTGCGAAAGGTCGATGCTACGTCCCTTGATGAAAGGGCCGCGATCATTTATGCGAACGACTACTGATTTCCCACTTTCTGGATTGGTTACTTTAACCTTGGTTCCAAAGGGCAACGTTCGATGTGCCGCAGTAAGATCATGGGGATTAAATTTCTCGCCGCTCGCCGTTGTCTTTCCGCTCCACCTTGCGCCGCCATAGTATGAGGCATGAACGAGTTGGCCTGCGCGCGCGGCTGGCACGAGCGCGGGCGTCAGGGGAGGTTCTGGCGTCCTGCTACAAGCGCTCACGACGAACGCTACAAGCATCAGGCGGAAGAATACATTGGAGGTCGGGTTCCACATAGTGAACTACTTTTTGGTGCACGTATATTTACAGATCTGCGAGCCTAGCACGAGAGTTGGCGCTTCCCCGCATGATGCTGCTCATGTCCGTTTCGTTCAATTAAGACGGCGAGTTGCCTCGAAATCCAACCTTGTTTTTGCATGACGTGTCTCATAGGGGCTGCTGAGAAATTGCCCTACGCTACAGCAGTATTGAAACTGCAAAAACTTACGAAAGGAGAGTTACAATGAATTGGGATGAAATCGAAGGAAAATGGGAACAGTTTAAAGGTAAGGTGCGCGAGAAATGGGGCAAACTTACTGACGATGACGTCGCTCAAATTAAGGGAAAGCGCGATCAGCTCGAGGGGAAACTCCAAGAGCGCTACGGATATGCAAAAGATCGCGTCGCGAAGGAAGTGAATCAATTCCTCGACAGTGATGAGTGTCGAACGGGGTGCGCTTCCTCTTGCGCAACTTCGAACCGCACGGATTCGTCGCGAGTGTAATACGACTGGCAATGTTGCTCGTTCGTTAAGCGAGGAGAAAACTATGAAGAGAGATTCCTTCGGGATAGAGGCAGGTAAGGTCGGGTATTTAGTCTTGTGGCTCATGGGAGCGCCGATCACGCTGCTGCTTATTCTATGGATTATCTTCGGCAATAATCTGATTGGACCAGGCTAAAGGGCTTGCTGGTCGCTAGAAATCGCCCTTATTGGCAATTACAAACAAAAGGAAGAGCAGCTTCTTGAGCTGCTCTTCCTTTCTTATAGTACCAGTGGTTCGCGGATGAACTATGCCGGCGGGCGCAACCGCGGTACGACCAATGAAATGAGAAACAGCACAATAAAAACAAAAAATAGAATTTTCGCTATTCCCGCAGCCGTCCCAGCAATTCCACCAAAGCCCAAAATCGCTGCGACGAGAGCGACGACAAGAAAAGTAACAGCCCAATTCAACATATATCCTCGCATTCAAATATTCATACCTACGCCCGAACTATACGGTAACCCGCGGGACTGGCCGCATGATGGACCTCAGCCCTCCTCCTCAGTAGCAGAGTCTCATCGTAGCGGTGGAGGGCGATCTTATGACTCCCCTCATAGGCGAGGAGCGCCGTCTGCGCGCATACTAAGAATGATTCACTTCTCTCATAGGAGGCCCTGATGTCGATGTTGTTGATCGTTGACGATTTGAAGGATTACTGTGATGAGCTGGCCTGGGGATTAGGACGTGACGGACATCAGGTCAATATTGCCACCAACGCACAGGAAGCGATTCGACTAGGGGCCGTCCTACGCCCCGATGTCCTAATTACAGATTGGATGCTTGAAGACCATATCCACGGTCTTAGTGTTTCAGAAGCATTGCGAGCGATTCGCCCCTCTACCAAAACAATTCTTATGACCGGGTATGCCTCAGGCGACCTGCGCAGTGAGGCGGATGATAGCGGTGTGGGCGCGTTTCTTGAGAAACCCTTTCCGCTATCAGGGATTCGTGCTGCCGTGAAGAAAGTCGAGGAGTTGCCGGATCCGCCCGAAAAAGAGCTTCCGATAGCATTTATGGAAGTTGAGTCCAGTGGCGGCATCACGTACCTAAACACAGCGGCAATCCACTTGCTGACTGAGCTAAAGCTGGAGGATCGAAAAGTGTTCGCGGAGCTTTTTCGAGACGCGGATGCGCAGAAAATGGAAGCAGGGCTGCGCGAGTGGATTGAACTCTCGCCGGTGCAAGGGGAAGAGGGGGCTGGTTGGCAGGTGAGAGGCAGAGAGTACGCTGATCGCGGGCTGCGCACCTATGTGCTGCTACCCGCGTCTACCGCACCGTATATGAAGTCAGCTCCGCTCGTTTCTCGTCTGCTCGGATTGCCGGAAGTTTTTCCTCGTGATTTCCAATACGCCGGGCATGTGCTGGTGGTCGATGATGTGAGCATGCTGCGAAAGGTTACCGCTGAGATAGTACGGCAGACCGGAGGGATATGCTTGAGCGCTGCAGACCACGCCGAGGCCATCCATCTTTTCGCGCACGATGCGCGCATTGCATACGTACTTCTGGACTACGATATGCCCGACGGTTCACCACACTCGCTTGTGCAGCGGATGATGGGACTGCGTCCGCAAGTAAAAATTATTGGCTGTAGCGGCGGCGGTAGACAGAGTGAGTTCGAGCAGCTCGGAGTTTCGCGCTATTTGGCAAAACCCTGGCAGGTCTCCGACTTGCTCGAAGTTCTGAAACACTAGTCAGGAGAGCTATCTCCAGTCGCGAGCGTTCGATCGTTCGCGGTACGATGACGAAGCGGACGAAGGTTGAGAGCGCTGACCACGAACATCATCTCCACCACGACGGTGCGGGCGTCCCGCAGGACGTGCACGGCGTTGCGGCTGAAACTCTCTGTTCGGTTCCCTTGGAGCGGCGGCCTGCGTGTAGTCGAACGAAGCAATCGTCTTGCGATCGATTTTAGCCTTGAGGACACGCTCTATCTGCCGAATCATTCCCTCGTCTTCGCGTGAAACCAGCGTGAAAGCATCGCCCGTTTTCTGGGCGCGACCGGTGCGACCGATGCGGTGCGTGTATGCCTCAGTGGTGTCCGGGATGTCGTAGTTGATTACATGGGAGACCGTAGAGATATCCACGCCGCGTGCAGCGATATCGGTTGCGACCAAAACCTGGAACTCACCGCTGCGGAACCCCTGCATGGAGGCCTGGCGGCGATTCTGAGACAAGTTTCCATGCAATGCGGCGACTTCGAAGCGTGCCTTCTGAAGAGCCTTTTCCACCTTTTTGGCGCGGTGCTTCGTGCGCGTAAATACAAGCACCGAGTCGTGCGAAATATCACGTAGGAGCGCAATAAGCAGTTCAGTCTTCAAGTGCTGAGGCACGGGATAGAGGGCGTGCGCCACAGTCGAAGCGGGCGCCGTTTCTCCAATTTGAATCGTCTGCGGATTGTTGAGGATTTCGCCGGTCAAGCGTCGAATTTCAGGCGGCATGGTCGCTGAGAACAGCAAACTCTGCCTGTTCTTGGGAACATGCTGCAAGATACGACGAATGTTTGGAAGGAATCCCATGTCGAACATCTGATCGGCCTCATCGAGCACGAGATGCTCGACTGATCGCAGATCGATGGTGCGTTGTTGAATATGGTCAAGCAAGCGTCCAGGGCAAGCAATGACGATGTCGCAGCCGCGATGCAGATTGCTGCGCTGCGGATTGAAGGCAACACCACCATATATGGTGATGGTTTTGATCGGGGTGCCGCGAGAGAGTTCCGACGCCACCTGGCGGATCTGTTCAGCCAGCTCGCGAGTCGGGACTACGATAAGAGCGCGGATTTTGTTTGAGGGCTTCTCAAGTAGGCGCTGCAAAATTGGCAGCATGAAAGCGGCTGTTTTTCCCGTGCCGGTTTGCGCCAGTCCGATCAAATCACGCTGGCTTAACACCGCCGGAATAGCTTGAGCTTGGATGGGGGTGGCTTGCGTGAACTGCAAGCGTTGCAAATTAGACACGAGGGCGGAATGGAGCTGGAAAGCTTCAAAAGACATGGGATTCCTTGGCTAAATACTAAAGTGCGATTGAAAGCACCTTGCATTCAGTCGCGGAGAAACAGAGCCAAGTTGTCCTTCCTAGCCCAATTCACAAGCAGACTATACGCTATCTGCGAATATTAAGCTAATGGCCTAATTTGGGCTGTCTGGCGTTGCAACCGAGATGGCATCAGGAATGCTCGGCTGGTTCCATGTGGATCAGGACGTTTTGGACCGCCGGAACAGCAGCGCGAACTGCGGTTTTAACCATGCCGCTAAGAATATGCGCGTCGTGCAGTGACATTGCTCCGTCCGCATGCACATGCATGTCGACGAAATAGGTCAAACCTGATTTACGAGCGGAAAGTTTTTCGATCAGAACCACCCCGGGCACGCTTTCGGCGGCAGTTCGCATCTGCGATAGAACGCTTGCTTCCGGAGCACGATCCATGAGTTCTGCGGCGGAGCGGCGCAGCATTCCAATTCCAGTCGCACCAATGACGAAGGCGCATACGATGGCGGCGTAGTCGTCGGCAGATTCCCAGCCGGGGCCGCCTAGCAGTGCGATGCTTATTCCGATGAAAGCGGCAGCCGAGGTAAGCGCATCGCTGCGATGATGCCAAGCGTCACTTTTTAAGGCTGAACTTTCAGTCTCATCACTCACATCGATGACGTACCGAAAGAGCAGCTCCTTAACGATGATGACGCCCGCAAGCAATGGTAATGTCATGGGGTGCGGCAGATGATGCGGGGTGAGGATTTCTCGCCATGCCACAATAAGGACGCCAATCGCCGCTCCCAGCAGCATGATTGCGGCAATTGCGCCGGAAATGGTTTCCGCACGACCGTATCCAAATTGATAGGTGTCAGTGGCCTCACGGCGCGAGATGGACAAACCTCTCCACACGATGAGCGACGAGACGACATCGGCGCCTGACTCTATGCCGTCAGCAATCAAGGCATACGAGTTGCCGATAATTCCACCTAGGATCTTGGTGACGACGAGTGCTGCATTGACCAGCACTCCTTTCTGGGCTGCCGATATAGCCGCTCGTATGCGTTCTTTGAGGACTTCCATCGTTTTGTAGGGTAGTCCAGTTAACTGTAGCGAACCTGAGGCTGAGAGCGTCCGACTTTGGTCATGACTACGTGCCAAAGCTGGCTGCGGCGTGCTCGGAAATATCCGGCGCAGCACAAAAAGTAATAATTCCACATACGGCGGAAGCGCTCGTCGAATTTCGGGGCAAGCTGCGGCCAGGCGCGTTCGAAGTTCTCATTCCAGGCCATAAGCGTCGGATCGTAGTAGGGGCCGAAGTTATGCCAGTCCTCAACGCAGAAGAGTCCCCGGAAGGCGCTGCCCAGCTCGGGAATCGAGGGGATAAGGTAATTTGGGAAAATATACTTGTGCAGCCACGCGTCAGGGCGGCGTTGCGGTTTATTTCCACCAATGGTGTGCAGCAAGAAAATCCCATCCGGCTTAAGCACGGAATGAACGATTTTCATGAAGCGCCTGTAATTTTTAGCGCCTACGTGTTCGAGCATTCCGCACACAAGCACCTTGTCAAAGCTGCCTTTCAATTTGCGGTAATCACATTTTAAAATTTCAACTGGCAGGCCGCTGCAGAATTCCCGTGCGTAGCGAATCTGCTCGTCGGAAATGCTGATCCCCGTAACGTGACAGCCGTACTTTGAGGCGGCGAATTTGGAGAATCCGCCCCAGCCGCAGCCGATGTCGAGAACGCGATCGGAGGCTGAAAGATTTAATTTACGGCAAATCAGATCTAGTTTTAGCTCTTGAGCCTTGTTCAGATCGGCGCTGTCCTTGAAGTATCCGCAAGTATACTGATTATACGGATCGAGGAAGGACATAAAGAACGCTGCATCCAAATCATAGTGTTTTTGGATGACCTGGCGAGAGCGGGTTGGGGACTGAAAATTCACAATGCGAGCCAGGATGCTTTCTGCGAGGGCGGCGATGCGGCGTTCTATGCGCAAATGCAAATCGGCCTGCAAAGCGCGGTACACGAATTGATCAAGCGCTGCACAGTCCCACCAACCATCCATGTAGGATTCGCCCAGACCCAGACTGCCCTCTGCCATGACGCGTTGGAAAAAGAGAGGATTGCGCACCTGGATGTCCCAAGGCCGCGCACCATCAATTTGAATGTCAGCCGGCTTCAGTAGTGACTCAAGTGAATCTCGAAAGCGCGTCTGCGCGCTGTCGGAACTGGTAGAGATGGGTGCTGCGGTATTCACGGGCTGTTCCTGTGCGTTAGGAGAGGCCGACTGTACCATTTTCTGGCGGGTTCCGTATAGTACGCAACGAGGTTCCCCTTGAAGCGGCAGGGCCGCCAGGAGATATTAGGTTGACTCCGTGGCGGGCGCGCTTTCGCAAGACCCTCCAGGCGGCGCCGTGACGTTGATATGAAGTTAAGAATACTTTCTTATAACATCCACAAAGGGTTCTCGGTCGGGAATCAAAAGTTTGTGTTGAGCAAGATTCGCGATGCTCTGCGCGGCGTGGATGTCGATATCGTGTTCCTTCAAGAGGTGTTGGGCGCGCATGACGAACATGCGCGGACCTTTGAAGACTGGCCGCTGGCGTCTCAGTTCGAATTTTTGGCCGATCAAATGTGGCCGCACTTCGCGTATGGAAAGAATGCCATCTATGAAGCCGGCCATCATGGGAATGCCATTCTGAGTCGATTTCCTATCCTCGAACATTCTAATTGTGATATTTCCACCAACAGCCTTGAACGCAGAGGTATTTTGCATGCCGGAATCCATATCCCGGACTTGGATCTCAAAGTGCACTGTCTCAATGTCCATCTAAATATCTTCGGGCGCAGTCGCGCGCGTCAGCTCGAGAAACTCAAGGAGCGCATCACCGGGTTCGTACCAAGCGAGGAGCCGTATATTTTGGCTGGTGATTTCAATGATTGGTCTAGCCGCGCGTCTAAACTCATGGAGGATTCTCTCGGCGCGCGGGAAGTGTTTCGCAGTATCGGAGGGACTCACGCAGCCACGTACCCCAGCCGTTTGCCCCTACTTAAGCTGGATAGAATATACGTGCGCGGTTTTGCCCCGCAGCAAGCGCGCGTGCTGACCGGAGCGCCGTGGCACGATCTGTCCGATCACGCCCCCATTTATTGTGACGTTACCTTGGACAAACTATGAAGATCCGTATCGTATGCGGCTGCTTGATGTTGGCAGTGACTACCATTCTTTATTCGGCCGTCAACGCGGAAACTCCAGCCCCCGGCACTCCGCAACCGTTCAAGCCCGATGAGAAAAAAATTGCGAAGGAAATCGCGCAGGGGTACGAACGTCCGCCTCAATTTGAAGCCGCCAATGTCTTGGACGCGCAGTATTTGACGAGCACGGACTATACGGTGGACTCGGTTGTTCATAATGACGGAGCGATGAATCACTTTAACATCAGCTCGCGTTTTGGGAGTTTCTACCCGGGTAGCCAAGATATGTTCGAAAAACGAGTCAAAGAGATCGGCGCGCTCGTTATTCTGGAAAAGTTCACGGATTCGAAAGTATTTCTCGATGCGACGGCGAAAGCGGGTGGCGACGTACTACTGGCCCCGGTGAATGCCGTGAAAACATTAGTCGAAGCGGTTGCCGATCCCGAGGAAACTTGGAATGTCATTAGTGGCGTCCCGGGCGGGGTAATGCGGCTCTTCCGCAGCGTCTCTGACAAGATCGGAGCGGGCGTGAAGTCGGGCCGCAAGGCTATTGTTGGCGACAAGAAGGAAAAGAAAAGCGCGGAAGAGCAGTTGGCAGATAGCGCCGACGTCGCTACCAAGTATGCGCTGAAGCACTTCGGCTACAATCAGAGTGATAAGGTCAGAAAGTGGCAAGAGTACTTGCAGATCGATCCGTACACGAGCAACGAACCTCTCCAAGAGAAAATTGCTCGAATTGTCGCTATTGAGAATGGGGTGAGCATCGGTTTTAAGTTCGTGCCTGGAGTGGGCGGAATTTCCTTCGTGTCCGATGCTAACAAGTATTACAAACTGGCCAAGCGCTTGTCGCTGTACGATGACCCGGTTGAACTGGCAAAAAAAGCCGTGAATCAGCTTAAGGCGATGGGCGTTGACGAGGAAACCATTAAAGCGTTCACGACCAATCCCAGTTTGTCGCCAACCTGTCAGGCTATTATTCTTGACGCGCTAAAGAAGCTGGAGATGGTCGAGGACCGAACCTCTTTTGTAGCCTCAGCCTCCGGAGTGTTGTCGTATGAGGGTGCGCTATTTTATGTGCACAGCTCTCGGCAGCTTCTTACCATCCAAGAAAAAGAGAAGGGGCTTAAGCGTTTCATTAAGGGAATTCGACTTCCGGCGGTTCTGCATGAAAAGGGCTCGATTATTCTTCCCATGCCTGTCGACTATTTGACCTGGAGTAGAGATCTGGACGGCGCGTTGACGGAAGTGAAGAAGGCATTGCCGAAGAAATCCAAGGGGGCAGTGTTGGAGGTGCGTGTGAAAGGGCGCGTTTCGGCTCTATGTCAGCGAAAACTTGCCGAGCGAAAGATTCGCGTCGTCGAGCGCTTTAATCCGCCGGTTGGCGAATAATGGTGCGTGAAGCTGCTTCGAGATGGCGCAGGGTGGTCGTTGTCATGCTCGCCATCGCCGCGCTCGCCTATCTAACCGCCACTTTGTTTTTAGTGGTGCGTCAGCGCAGTTTCATTTATCGGCCGCGCGCGTTTGCTCCAAAGACGCCCGCGGATTTTGCGGCACCCTTCGAATCCTTGCGTATTCCGACTCCGCATGGTGCTGAGCTGGAAGCTTGGTGGTTGCGGCATCCAGGCGAAAACGCTCGACCGACTATCGTGTACTGTCACGGCAATGCTGCTGATCTGTCCTCGTTAGCTGAGGTTTCCTCTATTTTCTATTCCTGGGGCTGGAATGCCTTACTCTTCGATTACTCCGGATATGGGAAAAGTTCTCCCGCTACAAATGGATTTAGTGAGGAGTTGCTGCTTGCGGATGCGCAAGCTGCCTATGATTTTGCAAAGGCTCAAGTTCCTGAAACGTCGATCCTCGTTTGGGGGCACTCGCTCGGTTCGTCCGTTGCGGCACGCTTGGCAGCGCAGAACTCGCCGGCTGGTCTGATTCTCGAAGGAGCCTTTCCAAACCTATTAAGCATGGCGCGTCGGCGCTATCCCTGGGCGCCTATATTCTCTTGGATGCTGTTTGACCACTTCGAAACAGAAACCTACGTTTTGCGCCGTGCCTACCCCTTGCTCGTGATGCATGGGGAGGGGGATCGCGTCATTCCGGTCGCCTTGGGCCGAAAGGTCTATGAGACTGCGGCTGAGCCGAAACAATGGTTGTTAGTGCCTGAAATCGGCCACAAGGATTTCCCATCGGTGTCCGCCCGTTACCGCAGTTTTTTTACTGAGCTGGCCGCTAGCTGGACTGGGCTTCCGCAAAGTCCTCTTGCCTCGGAAACAAAGCCGCGATAGAGAAAAACTACGTAGTCGTTCGATTTATGGGAGAGGAGATCCACATGAAGGCAGGGCATATTATATTCTCGTTCGCTGTTTTGGCTTTTCTAGCGGCCTGTGACGGAGCCTCTCTCTCTGGTCGCGAAAAGGGTGCCCTCGGTGGCACGGCGGCAGGTGCGGGTCTTGGAGCAATTATTGGCCACGCCACGGGTAACACTGGAGCGGGAATCGCCATCGGTGCCGCTACTGGTTTGGTAGCGGGCGGAGTGCTCGGTAACGAGTCAGATAAAACAGATGCACGTCAGTCAGCCCAGGAAGAGCGTCTGCGTCGTCAAGACGAAGAGCTGCGCCGTCAGCGTCGGGAGCTTGAAGAGCTAAAACGTAATCAGGCCCAGCAGCAGCAATAAGCTGTTCTTATAAGCCACCTATCCTTTCTGTAACCTTTCTTGTGTCAATTAGGCTAGAGAGCTATGTTCTTAAGCCGGTTTGATGCTACAAGATAGTGCCGATCCCTATTCAGGTATAGAGGTTCCTATGTTGAAACGTGTGCAGCTCCTTGTTCTCCTTTCCTTGCTTAGCGCCTGCGCGGTTGGTCCCGACTACAAGCGACCAGAAGTGGATCTTCCAGCGACCTGGCGCGTAGAGATTAAGGACGCATCGAGCATCGCTGATGTTAGCTGGTGGGAAGAATTTCATGATCCTGAATTAACACAGCTCATCACGACAGCCCTGCAGAACAATAATGATCTGCGCATAGCCGCAGCTCGCGTCGAGCGATACTTTGCTCTTTACGGGATTGCCCGCTCTAACTTCTTTCCGCAGGTGAATTCTGACGCTTCGTATGCTCGGCAGCGTTTCTCAAAGCAGACCTTGCCTGAGACCGGTGACCTCATGAATGGCACGGAGCGCGACTACTATGTTGCTGAGGGTACCTTAAGTTGGGAAATCGATTTGTGGGGCAAGATTCGCCGATCCACCGAGGCCGCACGGGCCGACATCATGAGTCAGGAGGCCGCGCGTCGAGGCGTCATTCTTACGGTCGTCACCAATGTAGCTATTGAGTATGCGACCTTGCGCGATCTTGATCAGCGCCTTGCTATCGCTAAGAGCACCTTGGAAAGCCGTCGACACTCTCTGCAGCTCGCGCAGGATCGCGTTAACGCCGGAACGGCTTCTGAGCTTGATTTGCGACAGGCGGAGTCAGACATGTATGCGGTGCAGGCATCTATCGCGCCGCTGGAATTTCAGATTGCGCAGAGCGAAAATCTCTTGAGTATCTTGGTTGGATCTAATCCGGGGCCAATTCGTCGTGGCAAACCCATCGGTGCGCTTATGCCTACCGGTGCAATCCCGGTGAGCTTGCCTTCCAGTCTAATTGACCAGCGACCGGATGTGATTCAAGCAGAGGAAGCGCTGCGTGGTGCGAATGCTCGCATTGGTGTCGCCAAAGCGGCGTTTTTTCCTTCGCTAAGCCTAACCGGGTTGTTCGGGTTCGTGAGTACGGATCTCTCCGAGTGGATTCGATCAGATTCCCGGCAATGGCAGTATGGGCCAAATGTGAGCTTGCCGATTTTTAATGCGGGCAAGATCGGTAATCAGGTTCGAGTCGCCGAGGCCGACACAGAACAAGCTGTGGCGAATTACAAGGCTGTGATCTTGAATGCCTTGCGTGAAGTTGAAAACGCCTTGATTGGATTTCAGAAGACGCGTCAACAAATCGACGCGCAAACAAAGCAGGTCGGCGCGCTGCAGCAGTACCTTCAATTGTCACAGCAACGCTATGACGAAGGGCAGAGTAGTTACCTAGAAGTGCTCGACGCGCAACGAAATTTGTTCAGCGCCCAGCTGGGGCTTGCCCAGACGGAAGGCTTGCAAGTCGGACTCTACATCGGACTGTTCCGCGCCCTCGGCGGTGGCTGGGTTGGACAAGCTGACAAACTGACAGTAGAACCGAAGCGAGAAACTTCCTGGATTTTTTAGGCACTTCTTCCGACAGCTAGGAACGGAAGAACCTAAAAATCCCCCAGTCGCGGGGACTGTTGCGAGGAACGGGCGTGACCGGAGAGCGGCGCGTAGAAGGTGGCAGAATGAACTGTGGAGCCGCGTCAAGCGCTGCTACATAAGCGTCTGATGCTTCGATTAATCTCGAAAACGCTTCGTCGAGGCGCAGATCTGAACCTCCATCTCCACGGGCAACCTTTAAAATGGCCGATAGCGGGAGTGAGGTTGATTCAGGCGTGTCGCCTTCGGTAGGTAATGCACCGGAGACATACCCCTCTAGTATCCCGCGAGCTGAGCGTCCGGCGCGCGAATCTTCTGTCGCGATCGCTATTATCGACTTTAGAAGGTGTTGTCCGAGTGCAGAGAGGCGATCCTCTCCGTGTAAGCGCCCCGGCTTATGCTCAAGCGCGTTAATGAAGGTGGCATGCAAGTGAGGTTTTCCGATGACATCCGCGCTGCGAACAAGCCATTCACTTGCCAAGCGTTCGGTGGTATTGGCGACTGCATCATTCTCGTCAATCGGGATGGTCAGTTTAGAGCGCTCTGCCAGTTCCACTGTCCACTGAACTGTTAGGGAAATGTTATCGAGGGCAGGGCTCAGAATAGCCTGAAGTGTCCGAGCGGCGTGGAGATCTTCAGGGCTTGAGGTAATTGCGGTAGAAATCTGATCGTGAACCTCCAAATGTCTGCGCTCGGGAGTAAATCCACGCTCAGAAATTAACTCACGCAGAATAGGATCTGAGGCGGCCCGTCGAGTCACCTCTACTGCAGGGACGGGTTGAAGAGTCGGCTGAGCCTCAGGTGAGCTCGGAAGAGCAGCGGATCCTTCCGCTGGATGGATCAGAGGTTCGCTAGGAAGAGCTGTGGGAATCGCGCCGGGGTCTGGTTTGTTGCCGCGTTCTTGCGGGGCCTGGTCTGGCATATAAGTACTCGAACTACTGAGTGTAAAAACTGCCGCCTGGAAAAAAATCGTAACAGCGCTAGAAAAGCTAGTCAAATGAGAGCCTTTCTTGGAGGGCGCTTCAAAAGCTTACACTTTCCGGGGAAACCCACTTTTCAGGTTCACTAGGGTACCTTATTCTCTGCCAATGCGTTTTAGTTTTTTTCAGCTGTCGTTGTTCTCGTTTAACCGCCCGAAACGAAAGACGAAGTCGCTGGTGCCGCGGAGACGAGCAGGCACTCCGCACAAAGCACTGCCTGTGGATCCGGGGCTCTACGCTACCTGGACAGAACTGATAGCTCTGTACTACCCGGACCGCAGGGATTTGCTTTCGTATCAGGTCTCTTGGGCGCGACGGAGGCAGAAACGTACGCTGGGCTGCTGCAATCTGACAAAGCGAAAAGTGAGCATCGCGCAGGAACTACGCTGTCCCGACTTCGCACATTGGGTTGAGGCAGTTCTCTATCACGAGCTTTGCCACGCCGTATTAGGAACGGAAGCAATCAAGCGTGGGGGTCGCAGGGCTTGGCATGGCACTGAATTCAAGCAACTTGAGGCGCGTCATCCAAACAGTGCTGCTCTGCAGGACTGGATGCGCAACGGTGGGTGGCTGGCGGCAGTGCGCAGCGCGCGCAGTCGCGCTGCTTGGGCCAAGCGTGCTGCCTAAGCCGCAGACTTTTTGCGCTGCCAAAATTCGATCACGGAAATCAAAGTGGGGATATCGAGAGGCTTGGAAACGTAATCGTCCATTCCTGCCGCGAGACAATTCTCGCGATCTCCCGCCATAGCGCTGGCCGTCATGGCGATGATCGGCGTGTGGTGCGAGAACTTTTGTTCCTTCTCACGAATGGCGCGCGTCGCTTCCATTCCTCCCATAACTGGCATTTGGACGTCCATGAGGATGGCGTCAAACGGGGAGCCGGACTCTGTGGCCTGCTCGAATTGTGCGATAGCCTCTCTTCCATTGTGAGCGATGTGCACCTCAAAACCTTTTTTCTCCAATATTCGGGAGGCCAAGCGTTGGTTCACTAAGTTGTCCTCGGCAATCAGGAGTTTTCCGGACAAAGCACTGGGAGAGGAGGGGCGATCCGAGTTGTTGAGCGCGCTGCTCTTGCGCTGCTGCGCAGCCAAATCGCCGGAAAGCAGAGGAATAGAGACCGTGAAGGTGGAACCCCGACCAGGCTTACTTTCAACCCAGATCTGACCGTCCATAAGATCGACAAGCTTTTTGCAGATCGCCAATCCCAGTCCCGTTCCGCCGAATTCGCGGGTAGTGGATGCATCAGCCTGCACGAAGGCCTCGAAGATAGCCTCGAGTTTATCGGGCGGAATACCAATTCCGCTATCTCGAACCTTGCAGACCAGCTGTACTGCTTTCGGCTCCTCATCGTTCTGAATAAAAGGCAGGCATTCAATCTTCAATTCAACCATTCCGCCTGCGGGTGTGAACTTAATGGCATTACCCAAAAGGTTGATCAAGATCTGCCCGATGCGGATTTCGTCTCCCACCAGAACCATTGCGCAGGTTGAAGTGAGTTCGTATGAGAACGCCAGTTCCTTCTCCTTGGCGCGCACCGCCAGCATGAACATCAGCCGTTCTATAAAGCTGCGCAGTTCAAACGGAGCGGGATTCACGGAAAGCTTGCCGGCTTCTATCTTCGAGAAATCGAGGACGTCATCAATGATGGTTAGCAGAGCAGTTGCCGAAGCTTGTACGGTTTCTAAGTAACTGCGCTGCTCGTCCGTTACCTCGGTTTGCAGCGTCAGCGCCGTCATTCCGATAATGCCATTCATAGGTGTGCGGATCTCATGGCTCATATTGGCCAGAAACTCGCTGCGCGTGCGAGCTGCAGTCTCGGCGAACTCCTTTGCAATTTGCAGCTCGCGCTCATATTCCTTGGTGGCGGTGACATCGGTAAAAGAGCCGGCCATGCGCGGGGCATTACCAGCCTCATCCCACACCGCCTGTCCGCGTGAACGGAACCATCGATAGCCGCGCTTCGTGAGATGGCGCATCTCGCAATCGTAGGGAACGCGGTGCTTCATATGGGCATCGAGTGCTGCTTGCACTCTTTCGCGGTCGTCGGGGTGGACGCAGTTCCAGAAGGCGGAGAGTAGGTCCGGATATTCCTCTTCGGTGAAGCCAAGCAGCTCTCGAAAGCGCGGGGAGTAATACACTTCGTCGGTGCGTCGATTCCAGTCCCAAATTCCGTCATTCGATCCCTGGACGGCCAGGTCATAGCGTTCCTCGCTTGCTCTTAGGTCGCGGGTCATACCTATGGCGAGACGCTGCGCTTGCAAGCGAGATCGGCGCAATGTCCAAACTACCAGTGCCAACAGCAGGCTCCCGCAAAAGCCTGCGGCGGCAGGAATCGTTAAGGTGTCGCGACGCTCCGGGCGATCAAATTCAGGTCGCGCTGAGATACGTATGGCCCAGCTGCGTCCCGCAAAGTCAAAAGATCGAATAGTCGACAAGGCAGGAGGAGCAGAAGCATTTGCTACGCGTGGTCGCTTCGAGAGGGAATCGAAGAGCAAAGCTTCCTGAGTAGTTGAATTTCCGTCGAATACTTGGAAGTCCACTTCTGCAACTTTTGATTCAGCGATATCTCCTAAGACTCGATCGAAGAGGAGAGGCATGTAGACCCAGCCCTTCAACGCCGCGTTGCGATGATTTCCTGGCAGCTGTGTAACGTCTTCACCGTACACTGGTGCCAGTAAAATAGCGGAAGCTTGCGGAAGTTGACCATCGAGGGAGGTAAGCCTAGGTGTTACAATGGGGCGGTTTTCCTGAGCGGCCCGCTGAGCTGTTCTCCTTATATCCAGGTGGTTGCTGACGTCTAGCCCAATGGCGCCTGCGTTGTTTTGTTCCGGTTCAAAATACGAAATAACTAGGTGATCATCGTCTGGGGCCGCCGAGGAATCTCCGGCTAGCGAGCGTAGCTTAAACGTAGGCGCGCCGCTCGACTGCATGCGTTGTACGTAACTTGGTAGTTGTTTGGACGGAATCAGCTCCAGAAATCCAATTCCGACCATTCCTGGCAAGGAGTCAAGGTGGAGTGAC
>JAFLCA010000039.1 GCA_017302875.1 Deltaproteobacteria bacterium | reverse complement strand
AACCTCTAGGATATAAATGGAACCGTCGCGAGGGATTGCGAACTGAATATTCATCAGACCCACCACACGCAGCTCTTTAGCGAGCACAATCGCCTGGCGCCGCATCTCCTTGACGGTGTCATCGGACAAGCTGACCGGAGGCAAACAACACGAGCTGTCACCCGAGTGCACTCCTGCACGCTCGATATGCTCCATTACTCCGGCCACCAAAACATCCTTCCCATCAGAAACCGCATCGACGTCGGCCTCAATCGCATTGTGCAGATAGCGATCCAAGAGAACTGGACGTTGATGCGACACGCCGACGCTTTCCGCCATGTACTGGCGCAGCTCTTCTTCCGTATGAACCACGCGCATCGATCGACCGCCCAAAACGAAGGAAGGACGAATCATCAACGGAAAACCAATCTTCTTGGCCGCAGCGAGCGCTTCATCAAGCGAAGAAGCAGTGGCCCCTTCTGGCTGACGGAGCCCCAGCTTATCAACCAAGGCCGCAAAGCGACGCCGATCTTCCGCAATATCAATCGATTCAACGGAGGTGCCGATAATCGGAACTCCCGCGCGCTGCAAATCAGCGGCCAGCTTGAGCGGGGTCTGTCCTCCGAATTGCACGATAACGCCGTAGGGCTTCTCGCGTTCGACAATAGAAAGAACCGATTCTAAGGTAAGCGGCTCGAAGTAAAGCCGGTCGCTTGTGTCATAGTCGGTAGAAACAGTTTCCGGATTACAATTGACCATGATCGCTTCGTAGCCATCCTCGCGCAGCGCTAAAACAGCGTGCACGCAGCAGTAGTCAAATTCGATACCCTGCCCGATTCGATTCGGACCCGAGCCAAGAATAATTACTTTCTTACGATCGGTGGGCGGCGCTTCAGTGGCACCATCATACGTGGAGTACAAGTATGGCGTGTGGGCTACAAACTCCGCAGCGCAAGTGTCTACCGACTTGTAGGATGAACGCAGGTTTAAGGTATGCCGTCTCGCCCGCACCTCATCTTCTTTGACATTGAGAAGCTTCGCGATACGTAAATCAGAGAAGCCGTCGCGCTTCAAAGTTCGCAACTCATCTAAGCTTAAAGCGGCTAGAGACTTCTTCTTGAGGGCCTCCTCGCATTCAATAATGGCTTCTATCTCGGAGAGGAACCACAAATCGATGCCGGTTGCTTCAGCCAAGGTCTTCGCCTTGTGACCTGCTCGCATGGCCTCGCCCACCACCCATAGTCGCGTCGGTGTGGGCTTCTTACAGAGCTCAAAAATCTCGCCCTTACCCAGGTCTTTGATGAGCTGATGCCGATCAAAGCCTGCCGTATCCAGCTCCATAGAACACATGGCTTTCTGCAACGCTTCGCGGAAATTTCTACCGAACGAAAGAACCTCTCCGACCGACTTCATCTGCGTCCCGAGCGTAGGATCGGCCATCGGAAACTTTTCAAAGTTGAAGCGTGGAATCTTTACCACGACATAGTCGATCGAAGGTTCGAAACATGCAGGGGTTTCAAGGGTAATATCGTTACGAATCTCATCGAGCGTGTATCCGACCGCGAGCTTTGCCGCAATCTTGGCGATTGGAAACCCGGTCGCCTTTGATGCCAGAGCAGAACTTCTGGAAACTCGCGGGTTCATCTCAATAATCACAATGCGCCCGTTCTTAGGATTCAGGGAGAACTGCACGTTCGATCCACCAGTATCAACGCCGATGCGTCGCATAACGGCGATCGCGGCATCACGCAGCAGCTGATACTCCTTGTCGGTAAGGGTTTGGATAGGCGCCACGGTAATCGAATCACCTGTGTGTACTCCCATCGGATCAAAATTCTCGATTGGACATACGATGACGACATTGTCTTTGAGATCGCGCATCACCTCGAGCTCGATCTCTTTCCACCCAATCAGAGACTCCTCGATAAGAACTTCATGATTGGGGCTCGCTCGCAAAGCATGCGACACTTTCTTGCGCAGCTCGGAAGCATCACGAACGATTCCTCCGCCCGTGCCGCCCAGCGTACGTGAGGGACGAAGGATAAGGGGAAATCCGATGATCTCGGCTATCATCTCGGCGTCTTCTATGGACCGTGCAACGCCGCTCTTGGCGGACTCAAGCCCAATCTCGTCCATGGCCTGACGAAAGAGTTCGCGGTCTTCGGCAGTCTTAATCGATTCTAAATTAGCGCCAATCAACTCACACTTATACTTTTCGAATACACCACGCTCACCAAGTTCGAGCGCGATGTTCAGCGCCGTTTGGCCGCCCATGGTAGGAAGCACGGCGTCCGGTCGCTCTACTCGAATCACTTCCTCAACAAAATCCGCGGTAATCGGTTCAATATAGGTGCGGTCCGCAAACTCCGGATCAGTCATGATGGTGGCGGGATTGGAGTTCACCAGGATGACTTTATAGCCCTCTTCCTTGAGAGCCTTAATGGCCTGGGTTCCTGAGTAATCGAACTCACAAGCCTGCCCAATCACAATGGGGCCAGAGCCGATAAGCAGAATTGATTTGATATCAGTACGTTTTGGCATAACTTTCCTCGGAGCTCTTAGCGGCCCTGCTCGCGATAACCGACCACATCTTCAAAAAATCTCGAAAACAAATATCTGGCATCGTGCGGCCCGGGGGACGATTCCGGGTGGTATTGCACACAGAAGCTGCGCGCACTTGGAATGTGCAAACCTTCGATAGTTTGATCGTTCAAGTTGACATGACTCACCAGCGCGTCTTTGGAAATCGAGTTTCCATCCACAGCGAAGCCATGGTTCTGCACCGTTATCTCAACCTTGCCGGTCAGATTGTTGCGCACAGGATGATTGCCACCGCGGTGCCCAAATTTTAGCTTATACGTCCTGCCGCCGACCACCTGCCCTAGAATCTGATGTCCGAGGCAAATACCGAACATAGGGAGCTTGCCGAACAATTCACTGACGGTCTTTACGATATATCCGAGCGTGGCTGGATCCCCCGGCCCATTCGACAAGAACAGTCCATCCGGTTTTTGCGCCAAAATTTCAGCAGAAGTTGCCGTTGCCGGGACGACGGTTACTCTGAATCCGACGTCGACCAGCAGACGCAGAATATTATACTTAATGCCGCAGTCCATCGCGACAACGTGTGGCCGCGACCATAACTTGTCGAACTCAATTTCGCGCTTGCTGCCCGGTTGCTTTACGCTGTGCGTCAGATCCCACGGCAGCTCATTCCAGGAGTATATCTCCTTGCAGCTAACCGCTTTGACATAATCTTTACCTTCCATCGAGCCCTCGGCCCGCGCGCGCTCAACCAATTCCGAAGTATTAATATTTTCACCGCAGGCAATGGCACCCATTTGCGAACCGTTTGTACGCAAATGAGAAACGAGCTCGCGGGTATCAATCCCCGCCAGTCCCATAATCCCATTCTCCCAAAGATACTGGGGGAAGGTGCGATCGGCGCGGAAATTCGAGACCACGCGGGGCAGATCGCGAATCAACACGCCTTCCACGTACACACGCCCGGACTCTACGTCTTCGGCATTGCATCCTACATTGCCGATATGTGGAGCCGTAAAGCACATCACCTGCCCGGCGTAGCTTGGATCAGTGAGAATCTCCTGATAACCGAACATCGAGGTATTAAAGACCACTTCTCCAAGTACCGGATCGTCAACACCGCGATCGGCACCGAAGCAGCGTCCGCGAAAAATGGTTCCGTCTGCCAGAGCTAATACGCCGGGTCTGTCCGTAATCAGCTCACCGCGAGCCTTGCGTTTCATTTCCTTTGTCACGCGCCTCCAAGCTGTTGTCGTTCCACTACTACCTTGCCACCTACGAGCACCGTTTCCGCAATTCCTGCAAGCTCACGACCCATGAAGGGGCTATTCATGCTCAGGGATTTCACAACCTCCTTGCGGAAGGTCCAACGGTAATCAGGATTAATCAAACTAATGTCAGCGGGTGCACCCGCAGCAAGCCGCCCTCCGGGCAATCCGAACACTTTAGCGGGCGAGGTCGAAAGCGCATCGAAGGCCCGCAGTTTCGAGATACTGCCATTCCGAACAAAGTCGAGCATCAAAGGCAAGCTCGTCTGCAAGCCTAGTATTCCGAAGGTAGCCTTTGCGAACTCGACTTGCTTGCTGTCGAGCTCGTGCGGCGCATGATCACTCGCGATCGCATCCAAGGTTCCATCTTTCAAACCTGCGACGAGCGCGAGGCGGTCCGCCTCACCGCGAAGCGGCGGACTCATTTTCGCGTTCGTATCATAGTCGCCCACGGCATCCTCAGTAAGCACGAGGTGATGCGGAGTCACTTCAGCAGTAATTCGAATGCCATCATTCTTAGCGCGACGAATAAGCTCCACGCTGCGTCCTGAAGAAACATGGCAAATATGCACTTTGCCGCCGGTGTACCGCGCCAATTCGATATCGCGCGCAATCATCACATCCTCTGCAACGGTCGGCATACCCTTCAAACCCATTCGAGTCGAAAGCGCCGACTCATTCATGCATCCGCCGCAAGAAAGGTTTTTATCTTCCTCATGACAACTGATCGGAACATCCAGCATGAGGCACCACTCGAGTGCGCGCCTCATCATTCCGGAATCCCAGATCGGCTCACCGTCGTCCGAGAACGCCACACAACCGGCCTCCCGCAATTCAGACAAGGCGGACATCTCCTTACCCTGCAAACCTCTTGAGATTGAACCAATTGGCAAAACGCGAGCAGTCCCGCAGGCGCGCCCGCGCTCGATGATAAACTTTGAAACTTCCGCGCAATCGTTGGTCGGCTTGGTGTTAGGCATGCAACAAATAGAAGTGTAGCCGCCCAACACGGCAGCTTCCGCGCCGGTCTTTATGGTCTCCTTCCACTCGAAACCAGGCTCGCGCAAATGCACATGTAAGTCGACAAGCCCCGGCACTACCCATAAACCTTTAGCATCAATGCGGCGTTGGACCTGCAGATTGGCAAAGGATCCGCGCTTCTGCACATCTTTAATGCGCTCACCTTCGATAAGCACATCAAACTCGCCTTCGCGATTACTCGAGGGATCGATAAGCAGTCCGTTCTCAATCAAAATCATGCCGCACCTCCTACGCCGCCGGCGATATCCGTACTGTGCGAGCCGGTCGCCAGCGCGAATAAGACAGCCATGCGGACCGCCACACCATTGTTAACTTGCTGCGTTACCAACGAACGCTTCCCGTCGAGAACTTCTCCAGAAATCTCCGTGCCACGATTTGCGGGCCCTGGGTGAAGAACGACACTGTCGGGCGCGTAACGGGAAAGCATGCGCTCACTGACGCAGTACTCGTGACTATATTCCTCGAGCGTCGGAACAAAATGCTCGGTCTGTCGCTCTAGTTGCATACGCAAACAGAGCACCACATCGGCACCCTCAATGCCGCGCGCCAAATTATGCTCAATCTTAAGCGAACCGCCAAAGGAGCGCACATCCGCAAACTCCGCCGGCACCAGCGTGGGTGGACCGACCAGGGTCACTTGATTACCGAGCAAACGGTGCGCCCAAATATTGCTGCGCGCCACTCGGGAATGCCGGACATCACCGACAATCGCTATTTTTAGACCACGAACGTCGCGCTGCTTGGTCTTAAAATGTTGCCGCAAGGTAAGAATATCGAGCAAGGCTTGCGTCGGGTGCTCGTGGAGACCATCTCCTGCATTAACCACGCAGGTGTTCGTCAAATGGCGCGCCAGAAAATGCGGCGCCCCCGATTCTTTGTGGCGGATGACGAGAATATCAGGGGCCATTGCTTCTAAATTGCGTGCCGTATCCAGCAACGTTTCGCCTTTCACGACCGAACTGTCGGAGGCGCCGATATTGATTGTGTCCGCAGAAAGGCGCTTGCCGGCGATTTCAAAGCTGGCGCGAGTACGAGTACTCGGCTCGAGGAACAGATTCACAATGGTCTTACCGCGCAAGGCAGGAACCTTCTTCAACTCACGCGTTCCCACCTCGACGAACTGCCCGGCATTGCCAAGCAAAAATTCGAGCTGCTCGAGCGTTAGTCCTTCAATGCCGAGTAAGTGCTTCAACATGCCCTATGCTCCGCGCTTCGCCTCTGGCGAAATCAAATAAATACCATCCTCAAACCCTTGCTCACGCAGACGAATTCGAACGAATTCCTCTTTTGCGGTGGGCATGTTCTTTCCGACATAGTCCGGACGAATCGGAAACTCGCGATGACCACGGTCTGCGAGAACAGCCAGCTCAACACAGGAAGGACGACCGAAATCAATTATGGCGTCGAGAGCCGAGCGCACCGTGCGCCCCGTGTAAAAGACGTCGTCCACCAAGATGATCCGCGAACCCGAGACCGGGAACGGAAGATCTGTACCTTTAAGCGTCGGCTGCGAATGGCTATGCGAGAGGTCATCGCGATACAGCGTGATATCGATAACACCAAAGGGAATCTCAACTTTCTCGATTTCTTGAATGCGATCGTGAATGCGCTTCGCAAGAAATTCTCCAGCGGTGCGAATTCCTACGACCGCAAGATTCTTGAGATCTCGATTCTTCTCGACGATTTCGTAGCTGATTCGTGAAATGCAACGGGCGATGGTTTCGTTATTAAGGACAAGTTTCCAATGACTCGGAACTTGCTTTAGCTGCTCAGGCATTTTCCCCTCATATCGCAAGCGATCGGACTTTTTGTATGCGCGAGGGATTAGGAGTGGAAGCGGCTTCCAGGCAGGCAGTTCCGACGGGGTAAGCCATCAGAAGCACTCTCTCTTTACCTTCGCGAACTCACCGGATCGCATTTAAAGGTCAATCTAAGAACAAGACGCTCTTATATTGTTCACAGTAGAATACCACCGCCGATGCGCTTAGGCAACGGCGCGGTCTTGTGAGGTTCTAGCGAGTCGAGACCACAGAGTCAAGGCTTTCCTCAGCGCAGACAACTGAGGTCATCCGCCGCACCAGCGCAGCGCCTAATAGGCGCCCTCCGCGTAGGCTTGGAACTCGAATTTATAGATATCGTAATCTTTCCCCTGCCAGGTCACGTAGAAGATCTCTTCGTAGGGCATACTAATTCGCATCTTCCCAGCTTCACGCTGAATCTTTAGATCATCCGGCTCAACCGGCAATTCGAGCTTTTTGATGTGGTACCAAAGCTTCTCACGGATCTCACGGTCATTATATTCAGAAGCTACTCGTATGACCTGCTCGAACTGATTCGTTATTTCGAAATAACAGTAGTAAAAAGGGAGAATCTTGTAGCCGCTATAAACAAGGGCGGCTAAGATTGTACCAAACACGAGCAGTGTGATTTTCCCGATGCCGCGCTGGGTTGCGAGAGCAGCGCGCGAAATAATCTTGTGTTCCATGCTTATTTTGGCCGCCACTGATGTCAACCTCACCTTCTAGCAAACCCCATCCCGCTAAGAATCGAACGCTTCAAACACTGCTGGGAGTCGCTCTTGTCTGCGTAGCGCTGGGCATCGGGAATATAATTTTCGCCCAATTCAAATATAACCAATACTCAGATCTATTATCAGAGGCCAATGCCGAGCTGGCAAGACCGGAAAGCGCGGTCTCTTTGCCGCTGATGGGTTCTCCGCTGAATATTGATAAGCAAACTCAGCATATAACCCGCCTCAAGGTTCGCATGGATTTCTATAGTTTGGTCATTCTAGGTGGACAGACCTTAGTGGCCCTAGGCGGCATTGGACTAGCAGCCTGTTTGCTGATTGGCAGAAAGAGCGAAGAACCACCTACTCTAGCGGGCTAAACAGCTCAGGTAGTATTTGCACGAACTTGGAGCGTGCGTATATTTCCCCCACACCGAGCCGTCGCGCTTCCCGAGCGGACTCCGTTTCAACATGAGAAAAGTAGCCGATCAGATTGGGGGCCGGCTCGGTCGCTTGAACTGCAGAAATTGCCGCTGCTACATCGAGGCCAGTAATATTCAAATCGAGCAAAACGAAAGCCGGTTTTTCCGCCAACCCCTTGTGAAGATCTTCGAGACTACGCACCGAACGGCTCACCCAACCCGCATTGCGGGCTGCTCCGGAAATCTTGCTGGAAAAAATGAGGTCTCGGCAGATTGAGAGCGCCAGCTGAGTCTTGGTCGAACTAGGATAAGCCATAGGCCTTTACCTTCGCGATCAAGTTCGAGCGAGAGATACCGAGGTTTTTAGCAGCCTCGGATTTATTTCCGTCAACTTGCTCGAGAGCCGCAAGAATCATGTTCTTCTCGAGATTCTCGAGCGCGTCTTTCAGATTTCCCTCCAAACGCTTTCCTTGGGTAGGCCCTCCAGTGGACTTCTGTGCGATATGCGAAGCTACCAGGGCGGCGCCAATTTCCGTCTCGCCCCCAGCCATGAGCGCCAATCGCTCGATCTCATTTTGAAGTTCACGAATATTTCCAGGCCAGTCGTAATCGCTGAGTAAACGCAGCGCATCCGGAGACAAATGCTTCGGGGCTTGCTTGGATTTATCGGCAATTTTCTGCAAGAAGAAGGAAGCCAACAAGGGAATATCCACTCGCCGCTCACGCAGCGCCGGCAACTTCAAATTCACCACATTCAAGCGGTAGTACAGATCTTCGCGGAAGGTTCCCGCCGCGACCATTTGCTTCAAGTCCCGATTAGTTGCCGCGATAATGCGAACATCGACCTTCTTCGCCTTCGTCGCACCTACCGGCGTAAAGGTTCCGTCTTGCAGTACGCGCAGTAACTTTACTTGCAGCGCCGCGCTCATCTCCCCCAATTCATCCAGGAAAAAAGTACCGCCATCGGCGACTTCAAAGAGGCCCTGCTTGTCGCGTACCGCGCCCGTGAATGCGCCACGCACGTGCCCAAACAGCTCCGACTCCAACAAGTTATCATTGAACGCAGAGCAGTTTTGCACGACAAACGGCTTATTTCGGCGCGGACTGTTGTAATGAACAGCACTAGCCACAAGCTCTTTGCCCGTTCCAGATTCCCCCGTGATCAGCACCGAGACATCTGAATCCTTAATCTTGGAAATGAGCGAAAACAATTCGCGCATTACCTGGCTACCGCCGATGATATTGGAGAAACTGACCTGATCGGAGATACGACTTTGCAGTTCGCTATTGAGCCGATTGCTATGACGAAGCTCCTCATACAAGCGACGTTTTCTGGTGGCCGAGGAAAGGCGCGCCAAGAGCTCGGAACTATCAAAGGGGCGCCGCACGTAGTCGTCAGCACCCAGTTCAAACCCCTGAACCAAAGACTCGAGGGTATCGCTCGCGGTAACGAGAATTATGGGAATATAACGCAGCACAGCGTCTTCTTTGACACGCCGCGTGACCTCGTACCCGTCCATCCCTGGCATATTCACGTCAAGGAGCACGATATCGGGATTTTCTGATTCAATTTTCTTGAGAGCTTCCTGTCCAGAGGAAGCCGTGACAGTGGCGAAATCATGCTTCTGGAGCATCTGCTCCAAAGCAAACAAGCCCTCCTCATTATCGTCGACTACGAGAACCTTGGTCTTTACCGACATGAAGAGAGCCGCCTTAGTTCGAAATGAGATGGCCTATACTAGCCCTTCATCATCTCAAGGAATTCTTTATTGGACTTGGTTCCATCCATTTTGCTTTGGAGCCATTCCATCGCTTCGACGACGTTGAGCGGGTTTAACACCTTACGGAGCAACCATACTTTCTGCAGTACGTCATTCTTAAGAAGCAGATCTTCCTTACGAGTTCCGGACTTATTGATGTCGATGGCCGGAAATACTCGTCGCTCGACAAGTTTTCTATCCAGCACCAACTCCATGTTACCGGTACCCTTGAATTCTTCGAAGATAACTTCGTCCATGCGCGACCCGGTATCAATCAAGGCCGTACCGACGATAGTCAAACTTCCGCCTTCCTCGATATTACGGGCAGCACCGAAGAAGCGCTTCGGCTTATGCAATGCGTTGGAGTCCACACCGCCGGAGAGAATCTTGCCGCTCGGAGGAACAACCGTATTGTAAGCGCGCGCTAAGCGAGTGATGGAATCGAGCAGGATAACTACATCCTTCTTGTGCTCCACAAGACGCTTGGCCTTTTCGATAACCATTTCCGCGACCTGAACGTGACGCTGAGCCGGTTCATCGAAGGTCGAGCTGACCACTTCACCGTTAACCGAGCGCTGCATGTCGGTCACTTCCTCTGGACGCTCGTCGATCAACAGTACGATCAAAACGACTTCAGGGTGATTTTCAGTAATCGCATTGGCGATATTCTGTAGCAGCACCGTCTTACCGGTACGCGGTGGCGCGACAATCAAACCACGCTGACCTTTTCCGATCGGGGCAAACAGGTCGATGACACGCGGAGACAAGCCGCCCTTCTTACTCTCGAGCTTCAATTTCTCTTGCGGATAAATTGGAGTCAGATTGTCGAAGTGAATCTTTGTTTTGAGAGCGTCGAGCGTATCGTGGTTAACCGAGTTAACCTTAAGCAAAGCGAAGTAACGCTCGCCTTCCTTCTCTCGCGGAGGACGAATCTGTCCTTCTACCGTGTCACCCGTCTTTAATCCGAAACGACGAATCTGGGCGGGCGAAACGTAAATATCATCAGAGCCGGGCAAATAGTTGTAGTCCGGCGCTCGCAAAAAGCCGAAGCCGTCGGGCAGGCACTCCAACACGCCCTCCCCGTAAATATTTCCGTTCGACTCCGATTGCGCAGTCAAAATGCTAAAAATCAATTCCTGGCGGCGCATGGTGTTGGCGCCTTCGATCTCAAATTGGGATGCCAGCTTCATGAGCTCCTCGGGCTTGAGGCGCTTCAGTTCATTAAGGTTCATGTCTATGTCCGTTCGACGTTAGTTAAACAATTGTCAGTTCTTTTCGAAATTTCCTTCCGGCAAGCGCTTGGGTGGTCTGAACTTAAATGCTCATACGGACTCACGGTCCTCGTTCGGAGGTGGTGGGTTCGTTCGTTGTTATCGCTGAGCCATCAAGTTTGCTACTGAAGCACTTGAAAAAAGAAATGTGAAAAACTGGAGGTAAAAATTTGGATGTTATCGGTTGCCACTTCTACAGGCCGGCTACAATGCCGTATTGCTTTAATTTAAGGGGATTCTAGAGAAGTAGGACAAACTGCTTTAACCTCATCATTGTAACCACAGATATTTACCTCAGTCAACCAGGCAAAATAGCCCGCTCGGCGATGGTTTTTGCGGCTACCGCTCGCAGGTAGGTAGGCTGCAACTCAAGCAACCTACTAAGGGAAAAGCTGGATTTCTGCTTATTTTCTTCAATTTCACTAAGTCGGAGCAGTTGTAGAGCACCATGTGAGGGCTTCCGGACGCTCAGCCCTTGCTCACGGAAGTCGTCCGAGCTGACCAAGGCGACCTTCTCAGTTCCAATGGAGAATCGGGCCGCCAAAGCGGCGCGACGCTCGGGAATCTGCGCAAGCGGAAGGATAACGGCGGGCTCGATGCTCGTAACGACGGAATCCGACGCGCTGAAGACTTCCCAAAAAACCTCGTCACGACGGGCGTCCCGGAACGAACACAACAAGGGGAATTCAGAGGAAAACTCTGCCGCAGCTGCTGCCAAGGACGACACAGAAGAGAGCGGACACTTAAGGCTAAGCGCGAGCCCCTTTGCGAAGCTGAATCCAATGCGCAGCCCGGTAAAGGATCCCGGTCCGCCAGCCACCACCACATGCGCAACATCAGAAGGCTTAATCCCGGCCTCCGCAATCAGAGCATCTACATTAAGCGATAAGGATTCCGTGTGGCTGTCAGATTGCGCGATCAGCTTCTCATGGCAAGCACCCGCACTACTTCGAAGACATAGGTTAGTCTGCGAACTGCTGGTTTCGAGCCCAAGAGACCAAGACATAGCGAACCTAGAGCTTCCAAAGATCGTTGCCAAAGGCAAAGATCATGAGAAGCAGCAATAGAACCATGCCGACTTGGTTTGCCATTTCCTGAATCCGTAGGCTTACAGGACGACCACCACGCAGGGCCTGAATAATGAAGAAGACCAAGTGGCCACCGTCGAGAATCGGGATCGGCAGCAAATTCAGAATGGCTAGACTGACGCTGAGAAAAGTCATGAAGTCTAGCAAATGCTCGAAGCCCTTCTTCGCGCTCTTGGCAGCTTCTTTAAATATGAATATTGGACCCGAGATATGCTTGGGAGAAATCGCGCCCTGGATCATTCCAGCCAGGCCTCGCACGGTAACTACCGATAGTGTGTACACATGCGCAAAGCCCTGTTCAACGGCTTCCGAGAAGGTCACTTCTTTTCGCGTCGAATCCGGAATAATGCCGATTTTAACGGATCGCTTTGAGCCCGTGCCCTCGATCACCGCAAGCTCTGAGGTGTCGTCAGTGGCAGCAATGCGAAGGGTGATGCGCTGAGGCGTTCCTCCGTCCTGAGGTCTGTCTATCTCAAAAGCCACTTCCTTGCCGTCTGACAAACGGACGGACGTCGATAAATCAACCCAGGAGGTGACCGGTTTACCATCCACCGATACAACCAGGTCCTTCGCTTTGACGCCGGCTTTCTCGGCGGGATATCCGGGGATAACGTCGCCAATGGTTGCAGAATCTACGGCGACCAATTTCCCATACATGTAGAAAGAGGCAATCGAAAGCAAAACCGCAAAGAGAAGGTTGAATCCGGGCCCCGCGATTACGATAGCGGATTTTGCAAAGAACCCTTTGTTAAGGAACCAGCGTGAGCGATCTGCTCGCATACGACGCTCTTCCTCTGAAACACAATCTCCTTCTTCCGGAGTGAGCGGCGGAGCCTCGGACTTCCCCGTATCAAGCTCTCGCGGATCGTCGCCGACCATGCGCACGTATCCGCCGAGTGGGATCAATCCGATCGCGTAGCTGGTCTCGCCAATTTGACGGCGCCAAATCTTCTTACCGAAGCCAATCGAAAACTCGACGACTCCCACTCCGTTCCACTTGGCGACTAAAAAATGTCCTAGCTCATGCACGAAGATCAAAATCCCGAGAACCAGGACGGCAATCAAAAAATACTCTATGTTCATTACGATAATTCCCAGTGGAAACGAGTAAAGAAATTGCACGGCAACTGAATAGCAGCGCTTCAAACGTACAGTGGCATGAGAGGTACGCGCCCCTGACGCTGCATCAATAGTTTAGCTGCTCAACTCAAAAAGGGCAAAAACAAAGCTTATAACGCTGTAAAATAAGACGCTAGGAGGAATTCGGCGCTACAGGCGCGATTCGATCTGCTTCGTGACCTGAGCGAGCACTGCATGCAGACCCTCAAAGCTGGCGGGAAATTCGAACTGAATCTCGCTGAGCATTCTCTCTACAAAGGGAGTGATAGCGGTAAACTTCATTCGCCCGGCTAAGAATGCCCCTACTGCCGCTTCATTAGCCATATTAAAAACAGCGCTGGCAGCCGGCCCCACCGCTAAGCACTGACGAGCCAAATCCACAGCTGGAAAACGCTTAGAATCGAGCTCAAAAAACTCAAGATTTCCTATCTTGGCGAGATCCAGCCCCTGCATAACCCCCGGAAGCCGTCCATGCGGATAGGCCATCGCAAATGCTATGGGACCCTTCATGTCGGGAACCGAGAGCTGCGCCAGTTGAGAGCCGTCAATAAAATTAACGAGCGAGTGAACAATGCTCTGAGGATGCAGCAGCACTTTGATACGATCGGGTTTCAAACCGAAAAGCCAATGCGCCTCGATAAGCTCGAGTGCTTTATTCATCATACTGGCGGAGTCGACCGAAATTTTTGCACCCATGCTCCAGCGTGGGTGTTTAACAGCCTGAGCAGGAGTAACCTGGTCCAATTCGGAACTGGCCAGTCGCCAAAAGGGCCCGCCCGAAGCGGTTAGGGTCAGCTCGCTAACTTCTTGCTCACCCGCTCCTTGCAGAGCCTGAAAAATAGCTGAGTGCTCGCTATCCACCGGCAGTAGCTGCGCCCCACTGCCCTGCATCGCTTGTGTTACCAGGGGCCCAGCCGTCACTAAACTTTCTTTATTCGCGAGAGCTACTTTCTTCCCGGAGCACAGCGCCGTCTCCACGCAGCGCAGCCCTGCGGCGCCGACGATGGCGGCGACCACCACATCCACCTCCGGTAAGGCTGCCAGGCTATGAACTTCAGTTTCTCCTACTATTTGACTACCAGTACTCGGAAGAGCACGAAATTTCTTCAACGCCTCGGCCTCGCCGAGACCGACAAAGCGAGGTCTAAACTGCAGCGCCTGCGCATGCAACAAATCTGCGCTGCGGTTAGCGACAAGCGCGACCACCTCGAAGCGCCCGCGCTGGGATGCGATGACTTCAAGCGCAGATTTACCGATAGAGCCCGTGGAACCGAAGATGGCAACACGTATGGGACTCGCAATCTCTTGGATACTGCGCAGCGCCTGCCGAGGAACTAACATCAGAGCCTCAACCAAATCACGGCAAGATACACGAGCGGGCCGGCTAGCAGAGCGCCATCCAAGCGATCAAGTAAACCGCCGTGCCCAGGCAGTATTGAGCCGCTATCCTTCACACCGACATTTCGCTTGAGGTAGGACTTCAAAAGGTCTCCCACCTGAGCAGCTAGCACCACAGCGAAGGAAAACAGGATAAAAAACGCCAGTGGGGCCCGCACATCGAGCCACGAACTTGCGTACACGCCTAATAGAATGCCGCAGAGCATACCGCAGGCATACCCCGAGGCGGTCTTATTGGGAGACAGCGCCGGCACGATCTTGGGGCCTTTGAAGTGAGATCCTCCAAAGTAGGCCGCAATGTCGTTGACGCAGACTACGAGAAAAAGCCACGCTACGATTCCCGCCGCCGCCGGAAGTGCCGCCAATCCGACCAAGCTGCCCCCGCCGAGCGCTACCAGCAAAAGCCCCGGATATAGCTCAACAGCCAAAGTTTTTGCCGCCTCTAGATCCTCGCGACCGCGCCAAAAGATGAAAAGCGTTCCCAGGAGAAAAGAAAAGAAAACTCCGGTCGCTAGGGCAAAGGGAACGAAGGAAACCAGCGTCGGACTACAAATTCCTTCGCGCAGCGCTAAAAGCACGACGCAAATGCCTGGTACTATCGATACCGCATACTGGGCGGCAAAACGCGCCTTATCGTTTCGTGCGGAGATACGGGAGAACTCGAAGGCGCACCCGCATTGCGCGGCGAGCGCTGTTATGACCAGCAGCCAATGCCCCTGACAGCTTCCGGCGCTCAGCACCAGTAAACCGACAAAAACGGCCACTAAGACAATCGCGGTAAGAACCCTGCTACGAAGCTGTGCAAAAGCCATGGTGCGTTCCGTGCTAACTCTAAAGAATCGTCTACTACTTAGCGGCAGCCGCTCCCTGGGCGAGCTGCTCGTCAGTCAAACCAAAGCGGCGAGTGCGTCCGGAAAACTCTTGAAGACAGCGTGTGTACTCCTCTTTGGAAAAATCAGGCCACAACACCGGAGTAACCACTATCTCTGAATAGGCCAGCTGCCAGAGCAGAAAATTGGAAATGCGATTCTCGTCGCTGGTTCGAATGAGCACATCCGGATCCGGAACATCCGGTGCATACAGATGCTCCGTGATGGTAGCCTCACTGATCGAATCCGGATCGAGTTCCCCGCTACGAGCCTTCTCGGCTATGCGACGAGCGGCATGCACGAGCTCATCCCGCCCACCGTAGGAAACGGCAAGAACCAGATCCATCCCCTGCATGTCTTTGGTGCGGTCGAAATTTTTCTGAAGGGAATGCTGCACTTCCTTGGGAAGCCGCGATAGATCCCCCACCGCGCGCAAGCGAATGTCATTCTTCAACATGAGCTCGAGTTCGCTTTCGAGGTACTGAGCGAACAATTTCATAAGAGAGGAGACTTCGTCGCGCGGACGCTGCCAGTTCTCCGTTGAGAAGGCGAAGAGAGTTAGATAGCGAATACCCAATCGGCGCGATTCTTCGACAATCATGCGCACGCTTTTTACGCCTGCGCGGTGTCCTTCAACGCGCGGCAAAAAACGCTTCTTGGCCCAGCGTCCATTGCCGTCCATGACTACCGCCACGTGCCGGGGAACTTTGCTCAAGACAGTCGGTCCGTTTCCGTTAGAACTGATCTTCATACTCGACGCTATGGTTGTCCAGGCGACTTGGCAGTCTGGCTTGTCACACTTCCATTATCTCTTTTTCTTTGACGGCCTGCGCTTTCTCGATCTCAGCGGAATACTTGTCGGTGATCTTCTGCACCTCATCTTGACCGCGGCGCATGTCGTCAGAGGAAATGGCCTTGTCCTTCTCCTGCTTCTTAAGGGCATCGATGCTGTCGCGACGATGATTGCGCAACACGATCTTCTCTTCTTCAGCCATCTTGTGCAGTTTCTTAACGAGATCTTTGCGGCGATCTTCTGTCAGCGTAGGGATGGATATTCGAATCATGCCGCCGTCGCGGGAAGGGTTGAGACCAAGATCTGCCTGACGAATAGCCTTGTCGATACTCTCAATCGCATTAGCGTCATACACTTGGATAGTAAGCAGGCGCGGCTCCGGCGCGTTAATCATCCCCAAACTCATCAAAGGCGTGGCCGTACCGTAGTAATCGACCATCAACCCGTCAAGCAAACTGGCATTGGCCCGCCCTGTACGCAGACGTTGCAATTCTTTCTTGAAGTGCTCGACTGACTTTTTGCATTTCTCTTCCAGGTCCGCGAATTTTCCAGCCATAACTCAATCTCCAATTTAATTTGCAGAAGCCTTTGCCGGAGCTCCATGCACTAAAGTGCCGATATTCTCGCCGGCGACGATGCGTTTCAGGTTCCCTTCCACGCCGATATTGAAAACGATGATGGGCAGATTGTTATCCATGCACAGCGAAATGGCAGCTGCGTCCATGACCTTCAAACCTTTACTAAGGACATCCATGAAGGTGAGCTGCTCGAACGGTACTGCCTGGGTATTCTTCTTGGGGTCTGAATCATAGACCGCATCTACCTTGGTACCTTTCAGAAGCACGTCCGCTCCGATTTCCATCGCTCGCAAACTGGCTGCCGTATCGGTTGTGAAATAGGGATTACCGGTACCGCAGGCAAAGATCACGACGCGGTTCTTTTCGAGGTGACGAGTGGCGCGTCTGCGAATGTAGGGCTCCGAAATTTGTCGCATCTCGATGGCCGACATAACTCGCGTGTCGATACCGCGCTGCTCCATCACATCCTGCAGCGCAAGAGCGTTCATGGCAGTTCCGAGCATTCCCATGTAATCACCGGAAGCACGATCCAAACCCTGCGCTCCAGCCTGGATTCCGCGGAAGATATTCCCTCCGCCGATAACGATGCCGAGCTCCACGCCAAGCTCGTACACTTCGAATATCTCACGCACCAAGCGCGAGATAATTTCGGAATCGATGCCGAAACCTTTGTCGCCGGCTAGTATTTCACCACTGAGCTTTAGGAGGATTCTGCGGAACTTTAGGGGAGGCGTGTTCATGTCTGGAGGACCTTTCCTCAATATCGTTTGCGAAAGCGGCGGGACGCAAATCCCGCCGCTATGAGACGCTTTACGGACGTTGTCGTCCGCACAGCAGTCTTAGTGACCGGAAGTCATCGACATAACTTCATCAACGAAGTTTGCCTGTGACTTCTGAATTCCTTCACCAACCTCGTAACGCTGCATGCGACGGATTACCACTTTCTCTCCGACCTTCATGCTGAGCTCGTCAACGATGTCCTTGACGGTCTTCTTGCCGCTGTCATCTTTGACGTAGGGCTGACGCATCAAAACATTCTCTTCATAGAACTTCTCGATCTTGCCGGGCAAAATCTTGTCAGCCTTGGCGCGCTGAGCTTCGTTGAGCTGCTCCATGAGAATTTCCTTCTCCTTCTCGAGCACTGCCGACGGAACTTCCTCAATATTGACGTAGGCGGGACGCATTGCAGCCACATGCATAGCGATATCACGAGCCACCGAACGGAAATCTTCGCCGCGAGCAACGAAGTCTGTTTCACAGTTTAGCTCAACTACCGCTACAACCTGGTCGCCGGCGTGCACGTACACACCAAGCGTACCTTCGGCGGCAGTCTTTCCTGCACGCTTGCCGATGTCCTTAAGTCCCTTCTTACGAAGAATTTCGACTGCGGTTTCCATCGAACCATTGGCCTCTTGAAGGGCCGCCTTGCAATCCATCATTCCAGCTCCGGTCTGTTCGCGGAGCTGCTTTACCATCTCTGCTGATACTGCGCTCATGTTTTATCTCCCTGAAAATAGATCAGATTGTATTGTGCAACGGAGCAGCGGAATACATCCGCCGCTCCGCTCGAAGCAAACGCTCCCCGTTTTTACGCTGAAGCAGCCGCCGTATTTTCGGCGCTCTGGCTCTGCGTGGCCTTGGCGCGGCCTCCGTTTTGCTCATCCTTGCCCTTGTCATCCTTAGCGCGGCGAGCCTCGTACTGCGCACGTCCCTCGAGTACCGCGTCAGCCATAGCGGCCACGAACAAGCGGATCGTACGTGCAGCATCGTCATTCGAAGGAATCGGGAAATCCACCATGGCCGGGTCAACGTTTGTATCAACCAAGGCCACTACCGGAATGTGCAAGCGGCGCGCCTCGGAGACAGCGATCTGCTCCTTGATGACGTCGACCACGAACACAAGTTCAGGCAACTTCTTCATGGCGCGAATACCGCCCAAGTTGGCCTCGAGCTTGAAGAGCTCTTTGCCGATCATGACTTTCTCTTTCTTGGCCAAATGAATCTTGGACTCAGGATCTTCTGCCTGTTTAAGCAGGTCTTCCATCTTACGCATGCGATCGATGGAAGCTTTGAGCGTTTGAAAATTGCTGAGCGTTCCGCCGAGCCAGCGTGTCGTTACATGCAAAGCTCCTGCGCGAGCAGCCTCGTGGCGCACGCACTCGCGAGCTTGCTGCTTGGTTCCCACGAACAAAATGGAACCACCACGGCTCATCGTGTCGACCACATACTTGCGGGCACGTTCCCACAACTTCATGGTGTTATCGAGATTGATGATGTGGATGTCATTGCGCGCGCCGAAAATGAACGGCAGCATCTTGGGGTTCCAACGATGCGTCTGATGTCCGAAGTGGGCACCAGCGTCGAGCATGGTCTTAATGTTTACTTGAACAGGATACGCGGGTGCTTCATACGACCCCGCAGTGGTCGGATTATTCATGGATATACTCCGTCTTAGTTAAACCTCCCCGTGTCGAACTAACAAGAAACAGCGCTCTTGCGAATGCCGCCCTCACCAAGACTTACGACGCGGGTGCGAATTTGTTGAGGCGAAACACTAACATACCGCCACCAGGAAAGCAACCGCTTGAAAACAATGAAGAATGCGGGCCAAGAGGGGCACGTTTTAGGAATTAAGCGAGGCCTCGAAGATACAACGACCGGACTGTCCGCCGATGTAGCCGACGGATTTTTCTGCGGCGCGCTCCGGGTGCGGCATCAATCCAACGACGTTGCGACGTTCGCTGCAAATTCCAGCTATCGAATTGCGCGCACCATTGGGATTAGAAATTCGACTTTCGTGATCGACCCCGCCCTGGGCATCGCAGTAGCGAAACACAACCTGAGCATTATCCTCGAGGCGCTTCACGGTATCATCATCAGCGAAATAGTTACCGTCGAAGTGAGCGATAGGACAGCACAGCACGCGCCCCTTTTCGATCCCGCGCGTGAAAACGGTGTCGGAGTTCTCGACTTTAACGGTGACGAATTGTGAGAGAAATTTTCGGCCGACGTTTTGGAGCAAAACGCCCGGCAGCAGTCCGGCCTCGCATAAAATCTGAAAACCATTGCAGATGCCGATTACCGGTCCACCCTGGTCGGCAAATTTCTTGACCTCGTGCATGATTGGAGAAAGCTTCGCTAAGGCGCCCGTTCGTAGATAGTCGCCATGGGAAAATCCGCCAGGCAGAACCACAAGGTCGGGCTTATGCAAATCCGTTTCGCGGTGCCACACCGTGGTGACCGTCTGACCAAGCAAACCGTACAAATGCAAAACATCGTGGTCGCAATTAGAACCGGGGAAAACGACGACCGCTACTTTCACAAGGCTTCCTACAGAAAACGAATTTCGTAATTTTCTATGATTGGATTGGCGAGCAATTTCTGACAAACAGTTTCGACCTGCTTGCGCGCGGAATCTTCAGACGCCGCTTCGACATCCAGCTCAATTAGTTTGCCCACGCGGATATTATTAAGATCCTGAAAGCCGTTGTCGGCTAATCCGCGTTCAATTGCCTTGCCCTGCACATCGAGGACGCCACCCTTAAGTCTGACTAACACCTGTACGCGCATGCTTTCCCCTTTAGACATCACGCTTTCATGGCGCGATCGAAAATCATATCAACATGTTTAGTATGCCTTTTCAAGTCGAACACCGCTTCGACTTCCGCCGCGCTCAAAAACTGGGAAACCTGAGCATCAGCCTTGAACCGTTCCTTTAAGTCGGGCCCTCCCTCCCAGGCAGCCAAGGCATGTTGCTGCACCTTTTGATACGCGGCTTCGCGAGTCATGCCCTTATCGACCAGAGCGATCAACAGAGTCCCGGAGAACACCAGGCCTCGCGTAAGCTCGAGATTCTCGCGCATACGATCCGGATAGACCACTAACCCTGTCACCACGCTGGCAAAGCGTTGCAGCATAAAATCAACGACGATACAGGCATCAGGCGCAATCACCCGCTCGACCGAGCTGTGACTGATATCTCGTTCATGCCAAAGCGCCACATTCTCAAGTGCGGAGTGCGCGTATCCACGCACCAGACGAGCAAGGCCGCTTAAGTTTTCTGTCAAAATTGGATTGCGTTTATGCGGCATAGCAGAAGAGCCCTTCTGTCCGGCAGTAAACTTCTCCTCAGCTTCACGAACTTCGGTTCTCTGTAGATGCCGAATCTCGACACTGAACTTCTCGATAGAAGAGGCCAGCAGAGCCAGCGCACTAAAGAAGGCGGCATGTCGATCTCGCGACACGATTTGTGTGGCGACGGTCTCAGGTTGCAAGCCAAGCTTTGACATGACATGCGCTTCCACCTGCGGGGAAACGGAAGCGTACGTGCCCACCGCCCCGGCAATCTTACCAACAGAGATGTCCTTGATTGCAGCTTCGAGTCGAGCGCGAGCGCGCCTCATCTCAGCAAACCAACCGGCCAGTTTGAGCCCAAAGGTAGTAGGCTCAGCATGTATGCCGTGGCTTCGTCCAATGGTCGGGGTGTATTTGAATTCTGTAGCGCGAGTCCGAAGAGCAACACAAACCGCGTCGATATCCTTGAGAAGCATTTCACCGGCGCGCTTTAACTGTACGGCAAAGGTCGTATCGAGCAGGTCGCTCGAGGTCATCCCGCGATGGAGGTAGCGCGCGAGCGGTCCGGCATGTTCGGCAACATTCGTCAGGAAAGCGATAACGTCGTGCTTCACTTCCTGCTCAATTTCCAATACTCGAGCGGTTTCAAATGTGCCACCTTTGCGAACCGCATCGAGAGATTCCTGAGGAGCGCTCCCCTCCTTGACCATGCCCTCCAAAGCTAGGGTCTCAACTTCCAGCCAGATTTTGAAGCGGCTTTCATCCGACCATAAGTCGGTCATTTCCGGTCGGGAATAGCGTGGAATCATATAAATACACTCGTTTCGATGGGGCCGTAGGCCTCGTGAGAATAGGTAATAGCGCTGGAAAAATCAACGCAGTACGCGTTTACAGCGAAAGCAGTGGCGTCTCGTTTGCGATACAGGCGCACATCAGGGTGGCAAGCGAATGGGCGCTCAGTTGGCTCTGCGCCGCTTTGAGGGCGAGCTCCGGGGTATTGCTATTCTCGCTTAAGTGCCCGAGCACCACATGTTGCAAGTCCCCATGCAACAACTCAGCAAGAAATGCGCTGGAGCTCTCGTTGCTCAGATGTCCGTGCGAAGAAGATATGCGCTGCTTGAGTTCCCACGGGTAATCGCAGTTCTGAAGCATGTCGTGATCATGATTCGACTCAAGTACCACGGCATGAGAGCCCCGCAGCGCTTCACGAACAAGCGGTGTAACCTTGCCAAGATCGGTAGCCTGAGAAAACTTGATACCCTGTCCCTCGATCGAAAAGCCGACCGGTTCATGCGCATCGTGGACAATACTAAAAGGTGCGATGTTGAGCTCGCCGATAGAGAAGCTCTTTCCGGTGACAAATTTTTCGAGCGCGAATACACCACGCAGGAAAGACGACGTACCTTCGTTGGCGTATACCGGAAGTTCGAAACGTCTGCTCATCACAGGCACGCCGTTGATATGATCGCTGTGCTCATGCGTTACGATGATGGCGTCAAGCGAAGCCGGATCGATCCCCAATGCGCGCAGGCGCACCTCGGTCTGCCGGGCGGACAGTCCGCAATCGATAAGAATACGGGTAGAACCGCTCTCAACGTAGGTACAATTAGCCTTACTGCCGCTGGTCAAAACTGAGAATCGCATAGGTACCACCAGCCTATAGCGTCGGGCGGCTCCGAGGCAATTTGTAAAATGAAAATAGCGGTGCTAAACACAGAGAGTCCTCGCGAACGTTACTTATTTCGGGTGTCTGATGAACTCCACTACCCGCCCTCATATCTGTATCGTCGGGGCCGGCGCCCTCGGGCTCGGCTTGGCGGCCCATCTCAGCAAAGAGTGTAACGTTTCCGTTCTATGTCGATCGAACAAGGCCGAGCAACTGCGCTCAGGACAGGACGTTGCGGGACTTTCGTACATAACCTCGCTAGGCGCTTTACCTCTTGACCTCGCCTCTCTCTGGATCTGCGTGAAGGCGTACGACAATCTGGCTGCGCTAAAGACAGTCGAACCGCTTCTACGAACAGATTGCCCAATTGTTCTGCTCTCCAATGGTCTTGGCGTCTTCATGGAGTGCGCCGAATTCATTTCTCGTCGCGCCCCTATTGTACGCGCGCTCGTGAACACCGGCTTTTTGGAGACACTCGATGCGGTGGTTCAATCTGGCCCCTTGCTCGTCACACTAGCGGCTCCCAAGGAGCACTCGGCGTCGCTCGACTCAATCGACACGCTATTACAGAAGGTTGGCGCACACGTTACTCGGGAATCAGATGTGGCGCGGGCCGAATGGAAAAAAACTTTCATAAACGCTCCCGTTAACTCACTGTGCTCAATAGTTCGCGCTCCGAACCGCGCTATCACGGAGAACCCGCTGCTACGGAGCCAGGCAGAAGCAGTAATTGCGGAAGTTCGAGCGGTCGCAGCAGCCGAAGGTTTCGATTTCTCTGACTTCAGCACCGAAGAGATCCTGCGCAGCATCGCCGCGCATGGAGAGAATCGCAATTCAAACTTGATAGATTTAGAACGCGGACGCCCAACTCAGATAGATTACATTCTGGGACGCCTGATTCGTATCGCCAAGAGCTATGACGTACCGACACCCCACAGCGAAACGCTGTACGCTCTATGCAAAGCACTTGAAAAGCCGGGTGCCCCGGCGAGCAAAGGCTAAAATTCCCTAGCTCTGCTTCGGCAAGCCCAAGATTCTTTCTGCAATGATATTGCGTTGAATTTCCGAAGTCCCCGCGGCGATGCTACGACCGCGCGAATATAGGTATCGGTGAGCCTCGCTACCATTGAGCGGATCGAGCTCTCCGCGAGCTGCATCAACCCCGGCAACTTTAAGAGATAGCTTAGCGATCGACTGAAAAGATTCTGACCAGAAGAGCTTATCCAAGGATCCCTCTGGGCCCGGCGCCTTGCCACCGGCATAATTGAGCAGATGCTCATAGGCCAAGGCACGAACAGCGCAGGCGCGAGAAATTTCTTTTGCGAGCTGAGCCTTTAATTCTCCATCAGCGCGCGACTGACATTTCTCAATCAAAGCTCGCAGCGCCACCTCTGACTGCAATTGGCGAGCAAAGGTAAGAACTACTCGCTCGTACATGAGGGTCGAAATAGCGATCTTCCAACCATCTCCGACCTGCCCCACTACATTCTCCGCCGGAACAAATACATCCTCGAAGAAGACTTCGTTAAACTCTTCGTCACCGGAAATTTGTTTCAGCGGACGAACCGTAATGCCCTTACTCTTCATATCCAAGAGCAAATAAGAGAGACCTTTGTGTTTCTGCTCTTCGTCGGAAGTTCGACACAGCACAAAACACCAATCAGCAATGTGGGCAAAGCTCGTCCAAACCTTCTGTCCGCTTAC
>JAFLCA010000038.1 GCA_017302875.1 Deltaproteobacteria bacterium | reverse complement strand
CGTCTTTCGAATCTTGGTTTACCAAGTTCGAAAAGGAACCCTTACCAACGGGTCCAGGCACTCCTGGCCGTCTTTCGAATCTTGGTTTACCAAGTTCGAAAAGGAACCCTTACCAACGGGTCCAGGCACTCCTGGCCGTCTTTCGAATCTTGGTTTACCAAGTTCGAAAAGGAACCCTTACCAACGGGTCCAGGCTCTCCTGGCCGTCTTTCGAATCTTGGTTTACCAAGTTCGAAAAGGAACATATCAGTGCAGCTCCCGAATAATCCCAATCACCTTACCCTGAATTGTCACCTTATCGAGTGTGATCGGAGAAAGGGTTGGGTTGGCAGGGATCAACATAACCTTGCCATTCTTTAATCGACGATATGTTTTCAAAGTTGCGGATCCATCCTCAAGAAGCGCAACTACGATATCATTATCATCTGCGGAATCCTGACGGCGAATGACGACAATATCGCGGTCGCAGATATGTGCATCAATCATCGATTCTCCGCTGACCTCGAGGCAGAAAACTTCTCCGCGCCCTGAAATCATACTGGAAGGGATGTCGATCATTGTCTGTTGCTGAATGGCTTCAATGGGGACTCCGGCTGCAATCACACCAGCTAGAGGCACTGCGGTTGGTCCCAACTGCGGCTTGGCTGATTCGATTAGTTCAATTGAACCATCGTCGCCACGACGAATGAAACCTTTATCTTCCAAACGCTCAAGATGAAAGTGAGCTGTGGAGACAGACTTGACGCCAATGTGTTCAGCAATGTCCTTTAGAGTCGGGCCATAGCCGTGGTCTGCAATAAAGTTCCTCAGGAACTCCAAGGTCTGGCGCTGAACGGGGGCAAGGGTGTTCGAGCGGTAAACGGTGGCGTCTACCTCTCCTACTGGTGTCCCTCTTGATTTCATAGGCAAAATCTATGGTTAAATTAACAGGTTAGTCTTAATTGCTCTACTTGGATAGTATATGCAACTAAACTAGAAGTCAATTGCTTATCTGCGGGCTCGTCGGAATTTTTAGCTCATAGAATACCTGAGGCAGGCCGATGGAGGAGTAAGTGGGTTTGATGAGGGATGAGGAACTAGTGCAAACACGTAAGACAATTAAGCTTCTCGTTGTCGATGAACAAACCGGCTACTGTGATTTGATTCGCGAGCATGCCGAGATTTGCAGCCATAATATCGAAATTCTTTGCGAGTGCGTGAACTCCGGCAAAGAGGCCATCCAAAAAATCGCCTCCTGGAAACCCTCTGTTATATTGCTGGATGCCCATCTTAAGGACGTCAATAGCTTCGAGGTCTTAGACTCATGCCGCGAAGGAAGAGCGACGGTTGTCGTCGCAAGTGACTTCTGTTCACGCGAGATAATGGACAGCGCGCGCCTGCATGGGGCCAGTGGATACGTGACCAAGTCTGAAAGCCCAGAAGAGATCGAGGCTCTTTTAAGCGAACTAGCTACAGTCTCAGCTCCAATCGAACTTGAGCACTAGGCCCCCTAAGGCCTTTGAGGCTCTTATTGCTTATTAAAGCACTTCTTAATACATTCCGAGTCGAGAATCTTAGTTTAAGGTTTTAATCGTCCTGTGGAGTTTCGTCTTGAGAGGCTTGTATGCCTTTGAAGCCGAAATTCCGCATGGATTTCAACGCATGGCTGCGTTGAAGGCGGAGTTGGCTCTTTGCAAGGAGGCTAGCTGTGCTGACGATTACCCGAAGGCAAGGTGAGGCGTGCTTCATCGGTGACTTCCTGCTCAGCGTTCTCGAAATCCGCAAGGTTGCGGGGACGCGATCGGACGACGAAGGAGCGGGCTGCGTTCTGTTCCAGATCGACTTCTCTCCCCCACGGCAAAGGCCGAGGGCGGTGACGAGCGTCTGGGCGGGGTACAACCAATCGGTTCCCTTGGGAGAAGGCCCCGAACGGGTCCTTTTCTGGGTGAGCCGACTTGAAGAGTCCCGCATCAGGCTCACGTTTGATGCGGACAAACGAGTTGGGGTTCAACGCGTCGAGGCGAATGAACGAAGAGTTCCAGTGACAACTCCAGAGCTGCTGGCCGTCACCGGATCCTTCCGACGCCGCAAGACGTCACGGATCGTAAGAGTTCGAAGTTTGCCCTCCCCGACGTGAGGCAGTAAAAGAGCATGACCCCGCTGCCCACGTCTCCTCCACCTGGGGACCCCCGGCGACTGACAATCGTCCGGGGGCCCTAGGTTTGTGGTTTTTTCTAGGGTTTTTACTCTGAGATTCTCAATCTTTTATTTTGCCTCGGGCTCTTTCTTCGAGCGAGCTTTTGCTACGACCGACCAGAAGGCATCGTAACCATTTCAAATACAGAATTTAAGCGCGGAATTTGTCTTTCGCATTGCAGCATTTCGCCTAGTTCTTGTGCGGCTTTTTGTAAGAGCGGAAGCTGTCGATCCAGGCTCACTTTTGCTGAGCGATCCATGCCACCGCTGTTACGTTTGGTAAACGCCAAGATAGCGCCGCGAACTGCTAGGAGTTCCAGTAGTGAAGGGACGTCGAGCTCTGAATCAGCGCGAGCGATTGCTTCAGAGCTGGCCAGAACCAGTAGTCCGGCGGCCACGCTGGGTGGGCGCAAGCTGGCAGCCGCAGCGTAGGTTGACGAGCGCCCGACGGCAGCAAGTGTGTCTTTTTCTGGTACATCGTTCGGCAGTTTTAACGCTGTGACGCGCGAACCAAGTTTTTCTATTTGATCTAAACTTAAACGTTCAAATGCTTGGTTGTGCACCGCGCGTGCGAAGTCAGCCCATGTCGTAAACTGCGCGCTGGGAGCCGCAGGCGCGCGGGCCGAGGCCCAGGCCGTTGGTGTAACTTCGGCTGCCCCCGGCGACTTTGGCGCGGGCTCACGCGGCTTGGAGTTTAGAATAACGCCCTGGGGCGGTGAGGCGGGGCGCGCTTCGCCATCTACCGGCGCTGGTGCGCCTGACGGGAGTTGGATAGGTAACCCCAGGAAGTTGGTGCTGAGCAAATGTTCAATAGTGATTTGATCGCGGGACGGACGCTGTGCCAGGCGCGCCTTATGCTCGGCCATACGGGCCGCAGCGTCATAGCGCTCATAGTCAGCAGTGCGGCGATTTTGCTTGCTCGCGATAAGTGAAATTGTCCGGTAGCAACGCGCCACTCGATCTTCCTGACCGGAAGCGATGTTCTTCCAATGCGGGTCATTGTCGTTACGCGCCAACCCATCCACCAGGGCCGAATTCCATGGGGCATTGCAAAGAATCAGAGCGCTACAGGTCGCCCGTTCCGCCTTCGTCTGCAGTTCGACAATATCATCAAGAGAAGCACTGCGTTTGCGAAGTTCGACCGACCGATAGTACGACATCGTGGCATAGTTCTCTAAAGAGAACGCAACAGCTTTCCTCCAGTTCTCAGCTTTCTCTTTCCAACGATCAGGCAAGCTGAAGTCGGGTGGCAGTAAGCACGCGCCTTGCACGAGATATCGCTCAAACGCAGCGATTGTTCCAGTTATCTCACGATCGAGTTCGCTTCGAGATACCGGAACGAGATCCGTGCGTTGGTTCTTACGCAGAATCGTCCACAGGGTTCGAATATGTTCTGGGTTGGTGGGATTCAAATGAACTGCGCGTTCTGCCAAGGCAAATGCTTCCTGACCGTAGCGGTTGTCATCAAACCCGCTTTTCGAAAGAGCCTTAGAAAGAAAGGCGCAGGCCAAGCATTCTCGCGTCAAGGCTGGCGTACCTCGCAAGGCGGAATCCAAAGCTTCGAAGGTGACGGTATCTGCTTTATCCGGCTTAACGCCGAAGAGCGCCAAAATCGCATTTTCACAGGTAGCGACTTTGGCCCAATCACCGCTGCTACTGTTTGCCTCCCGGCGTGCCGTCAGTAGCTCTTTTGCTAACGCGACCGGGTCGGGCGACTGTGGAGCGGGAGAAGGATTTCGATGGTGCGAGGACGGGGTACTACCGTGCATGGCGAGACACTAGCGCATTTGGGGATCCAGATACATTGATTTTTTAAGAGGTGCGACTCAGTTAGGGAATCGATGCAACCTTATGATAAACCCAGCATAGGCCGGCCTTAATTACTTTCGACTGATCGAAATAAGGAAATTCTGTGACAGCCTGGATGACTCCCGGCCAGCACCTCGAAAAATCATGACCTGCAATGATTCCGGTCACTTTAACCTTGGGATACCAGGCACGAATGTCGGCAGCCACATCGGCATAGTCATGGCCAGCATCCAGAAAGACTAAGTCGAGCGACTCATCAGGATAGCGTGCTGCCGCATCTAGTGAAGCCGCTCGAATAGGGTTTATATATGCCCGTGCGGGCGCGAGGTTCTGAAGGAAACGAGCATAAATGTCTCCCTCTTTTACGATATTCTTATCCTCCGCAAACGAGCCCTCCTTGTGCTCCCAGGAGCCCTGCCAATGATCAACGACGTCGAACTGTATGGATTTTCCGGAGTTCGCGATCTCTACCGCCATAAAGGCGCTGCTCTTCCCATACCAGGCGCCGACTTCAACGAAATGACTTGGATTGCGGGCCGAGCTGACAAAGGCACGGTAGATCTCTTGGAAATCGAACCAACCCTCAATGTTCTGATAGAAATGTTCCATGGGGATTGGGCTCACGAACTAAAGGTATAGCAGTCGTACAGGGATACGAGCTTGCAGGCAAGGAATATCGAACGGTTCGAGAGGGCGGTGGTACGCTGCCCAAAATGAAACGAGCGTTCCGTTCCTGCCGCAAGCCTCGATGGGGCTTCCTTTGGAACGTAACGCTCGTCTTGGTGAGGAACGTACTTTCTTAAGCAGCGTAGCGCATCTCTTCTTCAGCGCCCATTTCAGCCGCATTTCCGTAGGCGATCGTCTCGTCGTTGGAGTAATCGTCATGGAATTTCTGCAAGCGTTTTCTCAACATCAGTCGCGAACGGTGCAAGCGGGACTTCACCGCAGGAACCGAGAGACTGAGGATTTCGCCAACTTCTTGGTTAGAAAGACCATCAACATCACGCAGGACGAAAATCACGCGATACTCTTCCGGCAGTTTGGCGATGGCTTTCTCAAGTTCATCACGCAGTTCATGACGCGAGCAGATGTAGTTCATATCAGACGCATCACTGCGGCTTCCTACCCAGTTGTCGCGGATGCCGGGGCTGACTTCTTCAATCGAGATCGAGTTGTTCTGCTTTCTCTTGCGCAGCTTCATGAAGGAGGTATTCACCGTGATGCGGTAGAGCCAGCTTGAAAAGGCCGACTTGCCTTCGAATTTGTCGATCTTGTTGTAGACCGTCACAAATACGTCCTGAAGAACTTCCTCGGCATCTTCTTCGCTACGAGTGATGCGGATCGAGAGGTTATGAACCTTCTCTGAGTAGCGGTTGAGCAATTCTACGAAGGAGTCTTTATCTCCTTTGCGGAACAATTCAACGAGCTGAGCATCTGTTACTTCAAGGGGCGTCGCACTCTTTTCCATTTTTAAACCTCACCTTTGAACGATTTCACAAATCCTTTGCAATGAAGCGGAGGTTTCAGTTCCGCGTCACAATCTTGAAATCGAATGTGCCAGCTTTTTTCAGGTGAGTTGTCATGGATTTGTAAAAAGATTGTCCCATGTATGTAAATTCCGAACCTGATTGATTTTTTTGGCATTTGTAGGCAAAAATGAGGGGTCGGGCAGGTTAAATTTTATCCAATAAAATGAGGCAGTTATGACAGAGCGCATGGTCAAATGCATAAAGCTGGGCAAAGAACTTCCCGGACTCGAGAAACCGCCTTTTCCCGGTGAAATCGGCACGCGCATCTTCAATGAGGTCTCAAAACAGGCCTGGTCGATGTGGAAAGACGACATGCAGATTAAGGTCCTAAACGAGTATCGCCTCAACATGGCTAATCCGAAGGACTATCAGGCGTTGGTGGATCAAATGCTGCTCTTTCTCAATTTGAAGACCGGTCAGAGCGTTGAAGTTGAGAACGCGGAACGCGGACGCAAGTCATGAACATCGCGATAATTGGCGGCGGAAATATGGGCGGAGCTTTTGCTCGCGCTTGTTTGGAGAAGAAGCTTTGCTCCGCAAAGAGTCTCTACATAGTCGAACCACTCGCGGCACGCCGAGCCGAACTTTTCAAGCAGCTGGGATGTCGCATTGAGGCCGCGCCGAGCCAAACTCTTAAAAAGTATCCGATAGTTTTTTTGGCAGTAAAGCCATTCGAGATGTCGGCAGTGTGCAAAAGCTTGTCCCCGTATCTCGGCGCTAAGCACCTTGTGATCTCTATCCTTGCCGGAATTCGGATTGCCTCAATCTCGAAAGCTCTCGCAGGGCATAAGAATATTATTCGCTGTATGCCCAACACGCCCGTGCAGCTTGGCTTGGGAATGTCGGTCTTTTACAGCGCCCCGGTGGTAAAAGAGCGCGATCTTAATGTTGCGCGTACCATCTTTGAAGCAGTCGGTGCGAGTTTGCAGGTGGACAAGGAGAGCTTGGTTGACGCAGCTACGGCAGTATCAGGAAGCGGGCCAGCGTATCTTTATTATTACATAGAAAACATGTTGAAGGCAGCGCAGCGCCTTGGGTTCTCGGATATTGAGAGCGAGCTGCTAGTCGGTCAGACTATTACGGGAGCTCTGGCATTATGGGGCGCAAGTGGCGAGAGTCCGGAGTGCTTGCGTGAGCGAGTCACTTCAAAGGGCGGTACCACCGCTGCCGCGCTCGGAGTATTCCAAAAAAAGAAGGTTGGAGCTGCTCTGATTGAGGGGGTGAAACGGGCCGACGAGCGTTGCCGCGAGCTGCAAAAGCTTGCCAAATAAAAAGCCCCTCCCTCGGACAAAGGAGGGGCCCATCGTCGAACAACATTCTGTTAAGGAGGACTTACATCCACGTCGCACCGAACAACCGTGCGACGTAAGATAAAAACTAGCATGTTCGGAAGATTCTGACTTGGAGTACTTTGTACCAAAATTGTAAAATCTCCTGGCGGTACTGAAAGGCAGTGGGAGATAGCACGCAGGGACACAAGGAAAACGGCATGAGCGCACAAAGTCTTAGCGTTATTATTCACGGCGGTGCTGGAAGCCCCAAGGAAATACAGGAGAACCCGCGAGAAGTTCCGTTTTTGAAAACGGCGCTTGATGCGGCCTGGAGTGCGCTTCTTTCCGGGCAGACGGGAGACAAAGCTGTCGTCGCGGCACTGCGCGTTCTCGAAGCTTGTGAATATTTTGATTCTGGCTACGGTTCCTACCCGAACCAACAAGGGTTGGCCCGTTGCGATGTGGCGCTAATGCGCGGGAACGGGGACTTTATCTCTCTTCTCAACACGCGGCGCCTTATTCACCCCTCACAGGCAGCATTGGATCAGTTTACGCCTGGCAAAAGTTTGATGGCAGTTTGGACCGATCAGATGATGGCGCGGATTGACTCCGCGTCCACTGAAGAGAAGGAGCGCTACGGATGGGTCGCGACCGAGGCCGAAATGATTGCACCTTTTGCCGTGGAAGCGGTTCGAAAGCATACAGCGAACTCTCCGGTTAGTAACCACGATACGGTTGGCTGTGTCGTGCGCGATGCGCAGGGTCGGATTTTCGCGGGTACTTCGACGGGCGGAATCATGCTCAAACCGGATGGGCGAGTTGGTGATTCTCCCATTCTTGGGGCGGGCGTGTTCGCCGATGATGAAGTATGTGGACTCTCCGCCACGGGCGACGGTGAGATCATTCTTAAGTCCTTACTTTCCAGCTATGTCGCTGCTGACATACGCTCTTTCCTACGTGCAGATCCTCAACGCTTTGAGAAAGATCCGCAGCTCCTAAAAACTATTCTCAGCACCGAGCTCGCCGACATGCGACGCAAGTATCCGAAGGGTGAAGCGGGGATGATCGTGATCCCCAAGCGTGGAAATCCCGCCTACGCCTTCAATTCAAAGGTGATGAGCGTTGCGATGCGCGTTGGAAATTCCGCACAGATTGAACTGCAAGATATTCGTCTCGCGCAATAATCTCACTGACCCGCCAAGCTGCTAACCTACTGAAAGGCCGATGTTTTTCTGCGCCTGGAAACATGGTTTTCAGTCCGGAAACTTTGACCTCAAGGAAGAAAAATCGTGTACCGATAAGTTCATGTGAGAGGCAGTTAGGTAAACAAATCAGTTTACCAATTTGCAGTTAACTCGAGAGTAAGGAGCCCCCATGTACGGCAAAAATGCCCACAACGCCTACCAGACCGTCCAAGTGACTACGACGGATCGCGGTCGTCTCTTGTTGATGATGTACGAGGGTGCAATCAAATTTCTGCGCCAGTCAAAGGCCGGCCTCGAAGCGAACGACATCGCAAAATTCTGTCGCTTCCTCAGCAAAGCTCAAGCAATTATCGCAGAACTCATGAACACCTTGGATTTCGAGAAGGGCGGTGATATCGCGCGCGACCTCGATAGACTATACGATTTCATGTTGTTCTATCTAACGGAAGCCAACCTCAATCGCGATCCCAAGCGCATTGTGAAAGTAATTGGTCTTCTCGATACCATTTACTCTGCATACAAAGAGATTATCGAAGGCCAGAAGGCAGACGCTACTGCGCCGGAGAAAGCAGATGCCGTTGGCGAAGCAGTGCGACGCGTTCAAATCTCTCTCTAAGCAGTTCTAGAATCGGATCAAAAAAGGATCGCCTTGGCGATCCTTTTTTTTGTTCGTTTGTCGCATTCATTCCTGGCTGGCGGGCCGGTCGGGAAGGACTGCACCCGGCGGAAAGGTGCTGGCCGGGACAAAATAACGAATGCCGATATCCGTGTCATTGAGGTAATTCTGCAATTCGGGATTCGCGCACCCAAGCCGGATAAGTCCGGTTGGGATGTTGCGACTAAGGTATAGGACGTGCTCGCCAAAATCATGTGTTACATGAATGGCGTAGATCTCCCTTTGATCTACCGTTGTTAAGTAGATGGCCCGCATGGTGCCCAAAGAAATTTGATTCTCGTTTCCGCTCTGTAGCAAGCCTTGCCCCACCAAAGCTTCTTCCACGGCCTGATAGATGATCAAACCAAAGAGTGACTTTTCCGGAGTCGAGCACAGCGTTTCAAGATCACGATGCAAAAAATCCTGTGTCAGCACGAACCCATGGGTTTCTACGCAATAGTAAAGATCTTCCTCGCTGCCGGTTTCAATAAGCCCAATCGCGAATCCGCAGTACAGTGGATCAAGATTGCGGCCCGCTGAGGCATTGGGAATCACCGACTGATGCTGTGAATCCACTACTCGGGCAAATGCACAGAACCCTGGCATGGCGGCAGGCGTGGCGGTCGCGGTTACTACGACGCTCCAGGACGGATCCCAATTTTGAAAGAAGCATTCTTGCAGGTGCTCTTGAATGCCGGCCACGATGGCCTCATCAATCACGGGCTGTGCTGAAGTATCTGGTGCTGCGACGTCTCCTGGATAGAAAGACGGGAACTCGGTTACCAGTGCTTCGCTTTGTGGAGTGGTGCGGGCGCCGCCCTGCAAGGACACCCCTTCCTTCGGGAAGAGAGTCATCTGGGGAACGTGGCGATAGACAGTTCCCGAAATCATCCCGAACTCTGCGATCACAAGAGTACCACCGCTGGCGGTGAATCGAATTACCAGGCGGTTCGGAGTTTGAGACATGTGCTCAGCGCGCGTAATACTACTGGGATCGACCTGCCGCATGTGAGAAGACTCTAGCAGCTCGCACAGGGAACGCCCGTAGTATCCGCTCAAATCTTGATTGAGGACGCGCGCGCATTCTAATTCGTGTGCTGCGTCTGTGAGAAGGTGCCCGAAACCGATCCGGAAGCGTTCAGTCATAGGGGCGCTTTCGGGTATTTCGGGAATTCTGGTAAATGACACTACCATCGCCCCGCCCGAGTCGTCCTCGATCATAATCGGAACGTTCTCTACGACAGACAGAAGCACGTTGCGGCCTTCCTCCGTTCTTAACGTTGCACAGATCCAGAATGCATCATCATCTTTGGAAGCCAGAGCGAGCGGTTCTATGATGAAGCTAGGATCGGCAACTGCTAACCCGCCCCCCGAGTCATCGCTCTCATCCACCAAAATTGTTTCAAGAAATTGAAGGACTTCTGGCCAGGGGTCGGACTGCAAAGTTTCTTCTGAGAGGATGGTCGCTGCACGTGCCTTCATCTCGCTTTCGAACATGGCGCGAAGTTGCGCTTGCGGAGCGTGAGCAGCAGAGCGACGATCAGAGAACTGCGAATCCATACGGCTAAAACAGCTAGATACAGCGTTTCATTCGGAAACGACGCTTACACTAGCACAATCAAAAGTATTAGTTAGCTGCGCTGAGGGCAGCCGCGAAGTGTCATTTTATTGACGCTCGTTCCTACGTTCTTTTCGCAGCAAGGCTAAGCCCTCTCGCATCATAATCCTGACGCTCGAAGTGTCTTTTATTCGCTTAGGACAGCTACATGGCTGATTTTACTAAACTTGCTCGCCGCATGAAGGACGACTGGGATCGCCGCGTTACGCACGATTACCGTTTTTGGATGAGCGATGGTCGCTCGACTGATAGTGCGATGTGGGACTCGGGAGAGCGTGACTTCGAGATTATCGCCTCTGACATCAAGGACTGCGAAAGCAAAGTCATGGTGGAATTAGGCTGTGGAGTCGGCCGCCTTTTGCGTCCAGCATTGAAGCGCTTTAAGCGTGTAATCGGCTTCGACGTTTCTTCCTCCGCAATTTCAAAAGCGCGTGAGTTGCTCGGTGACAGTGCGGCGCTTGAGTTGCACGTTGGAAATGGTTTTGACCTGCAACCACTCGCCGATGGCAGTGTCGATGTGGCCGTAAGCTTTGCGGCGCTTACGTGCATGCCGACTGACGTCATTGTGAATTACCTGCGAGAGATTCATCGTGTTTTGCGCCCGAATGGTGTTGCTCGCCTCCAAGTCTACGTTGGGGAAGAGTACCGGGTTTGTCAGGAAGACACATTGCATATCCGCTGCTACTCGGAAAAGAACTTCCGTGCAGCGATGGAGCTGGCAGGTTTCAAATTCACCTCATTCCGCGAGCTGGTGCTGCCTCTCAAAGTTTCATTCGAGGAAATTGGTATCAAGGCCATGATGACGACGCTCGAGAAGAGCGGCGCAGCGCCGGCTGATGCTGCAGCAATTTCACAAGCGCTGCTTCCTGGCGGCGAGGTCGAAATGATCATTGAACAGGGACCGGACCTCGAATACTGGACTGCGGTCAATTACGCCAAAGAACTTGTCGAGCAAGGCGATATTGAGAAGGCGCGAGAGACTCTCGAATTCGCGGTTCAAAAGAATCGTACCAATACCATAGATACGCAGGATTTGCTCCAGCGCATTGTCAGTGAGATTGAGGCAGCGCACGAAAAGCCAGCCGTTCTTCCTGCAGGTTCGTTCCGTGAGCAGAACATGCAAGTACTATCGGAGCGCTTCCCGAAAGTGGCTGCTGCACTCAAGGACATTAGAGATCTAGGCTCGGAATGGGAGCTTAAGCCCTCTCAAGACGGGCCCGTACTTTGGCAATCTGGTCAGTGCCTTGATCACCCCACCAAACCGGTTTCGTCCGCTGATGTGTGGGTCAAGCGACTTCTTCAGGAAAAACGTTTTCAAGCTGCCGCGCAAATTGTGATCGGCGGGTTTGGAAGCGGATATCATGTCGATGCATTGCTGAATGCGACCGCCAAAAAGATTTCTGTCGTCGAGCCTTCGTTGCAAGCATTTGCCAAGGCACTTGAGGGGCGCGACCTACGTTCAGTTCTATGTCGTTTGTACTCCATCGAAGTGGGCGTTATGCCGCAGGTGGGGTTCTTCGAGGCGGGAAGCGAGCTTGCGTTGCGGCCGCAGACTCAGTCGGTCGGAACTCAATACTGCGATACCCTGAAGTCCGCATTCTATGGAGCGCGGGGAATTTCGACGTTGCACCCGAAGATTGCGGTGCTCGGTCCGATACAGGGCGGCACGTTGCCCATGATGAACTACTGCGCGCGCGGATTTGCCGGGCTGCAGCAGCTTACCCGTGAACTCGATATGAGCGGGTTTGCCGAAGGCTTTCATCTGCCAGAACGATTCATGTCCAGCAAGATGCGTCATCAGACCTTGCAGGGCATGTACATGGAAATGATCTCGCAGATCGTGCTGGAGACATTGACCGAGAAGCCGGTAGACATCTTGGTGTGCATGGCGCAGGCTCCCATTTCCGGTCGCGTTCTGCTTGAGTTACGAAAGCGCGGCATCATCACCGTAATGTGGTTTGTCGAAGATTACTTGCGCTTCTCCTACTGGAAGGAGATGGCCAAGTACTATGATTTCTTCTTCACCATTCAGCGCGGAGAGTGTATTGAGCAGATCAAGAAAGCCGGCTGTGCGGAAGTGCACTACTTGCCGACCGCCTGCGATCCCTTCATTCACTGTCCGCAGCAGCTCACTGAAGAAGAGAAGAAACGTTGGGGATCTCCGATCTCGTTTGTAGGCGCGGGATATCACAATCGGCAGCAGATGTTTGCTTCCTTAGCGGACATGCCTTTTAAAATTTGGGGCACGGAGTGGCCAACGTGTCGTCCGTTCGACCGACTTGTGCAAGAAGAGGGGCGTCGTCTGACCCCTGAAGAGTATGTGAAAATCTTCAATTCGACGGACATCAACATCAATCTTCATTCATCGGCAGAACGGGATGGCGTAGATCCATTCGGAGATTTCTTGAACCCGCGAACGTTTGAACTTGCCGCTGCTGGTGCGTTCCAATTGGTTGATGAGCGCAGCTTGCTCACCGAAAGCTTCGTGCCGGGCAAGGAAATCGCCACCTTCAAGGATGCGACGGATCTCAAGGAGAAAATTGCTTATTACCTGGCGCATCCCGAAGAGCGGCGCAAAATTGCGGAAGCTGGTCGCGAACGGGTGTTACGCGAACACACCTACTTCGAACGTATGCGCGAAATGCTGTCGGTTATTTACAGCAGTAAATTTGAACAATTGAAGCGCCGTGAGGATGAAAGCCCCTGGCATAAGTTACTCGAGCGCTCGAAGTCTCATCCCGAATTGCTTGCTCGCTGCGAAGCGGCCTACAAGCGTGGCGAGGAGCCGATCTTGGATGGACTCGTGGCTGATATCGTTACGGGCAAAGGCAAGCTCACGGAAACGGAGCAGAAGCTTTTATTCCTTTTCCATATCCGTAAGCAAATCATCAGAATGCGCAGCGAAGAGGCAGGACAGAAGAGCTAAGGCATATGAAAAAAAGATTTGAGAATAAGAATAACGTGCTGCTGGTAAATATCACCCGACTGGGCGATATGTTGCAGGCTACACCGACCATTGCAGGAATGAAGGCTGAGAATCCTGACTGCAAAGTGACGGTGCTTGTTGAAAAGCAGTTCGAAGATGTCTGCCACCATATTCCCAATATTGATGAAGTAAAAAGTCTAGACTTGGGCATGACCGTACGCTCCATTTCGCGCGAGCAAGACGGGATTGTGGACGCATTCGAATATGTCGGCGAAGTGGTCGACGATTTGCGCAGCCAGAAGTTTGATTACTGTCTGAATATGTCCTCGTCCGCCTATACCGCGCTGCTTTTGAAGCTTGTGGGGATTGAGCGGAACGGCGGATGGACCTCCGATGATGAGGGATACCGCATAATTGAGTCGGACTGGGCGCGCCTCTTTGCCAGTTCCGTTTATCACCAGAATCGTCAGTTTAATTCTTTGAACCTGGTCGATGTGTTTCGCTGTTCGGCCGATGTTGAGAAGCATCCTTCGCATCTTTTGATGAATGTCGGTGCGGATGCATTGGCGCACGCAGAACAGCTTCTCTCCGAAGCGCGCTTTACGAATAACGGGCCGCTGATCGCCATTCAGGCTGGTGCGAGCCAGGAAAAGCGGCAGTGGGCACCCGAGCACTTTATCAAGCTGATTAACATATTTGTTAACAGCATGAATGCTCGCGTCGTAATGATTGGATCGAAGAAGGAACTTCCCATTATTGAGCGGATTGCGGCGGGCTGTAATTCTCCGAATGTGTTTATTGCAGCAGGCAAGACCAATATACCGCAATTGGCAGCGATGCTTAAGAAGTCTGACATTCTTGTTACCGGTGATACAGGTCCGATGCACATGAGCGTTGCGGTCGGTACTCCGGTGGTGTCGATGTTCTTGTCATCTGCGTATGGCTTCGAAACGGGGCCTTACAGCGAAGGAAATATCGTATTGCAGCCAGTGATCGGATGCGGTCCTTGCAACCCCAATAAACCCTGTGCCGGCTTGGAATGTCACGACACCATGCCGCCGGAATTGATTGCTAAGCTTACCGAAATGCGTTTGCGGGAGGATTTCAAAACTATCCCGGATGGTCTGGCAGATCCACGCCATGTAATCGTTTATCGTTCTCATTTCGACGAGTTTGGATTCTGTGACTTGCAGGCGCTTAACTCGACGCAATTCGATGCGTGGAGAAAGTATCGTGATGCCTATCGCCGTGTCTGGCTTGAAGACCTTGGAGGATTCAAGCAGCCGGAAATTCAGACGCCGCGACCGATGGCCTTTCCGATGTACGACGAGGCGATCGCCGGCTTGGGCAATGTGATCGAACTAGCCTCGCAAGGGGAGCGTTTGATAGCGGAGCTCTCGCGGTTGATTACGGATGTACGAGCTCCCGGGCAATCCCTGGGGACGGTAAATTCGAAACTCAACGAGCTTGATCGTAAAATCGAACAAATAGGCTTCCATCATCCACCGCTGGGGCCGGTCACTCGTATGTTCGTATTCGCTAAGGAGAATCTTTTAGGATCCGATGCCTTGGAGCTTGCATCTCAAATGCAGCGGGTTTACGCCGATTTAGGTCGCAGGGGTAAGAAGCTAGGTGCCTATTATCACTCTATTTCTTAAGGTTACGCTATGATTTCTGTACGCATTAATGGGCAAGATTCGGCCTTAAAGACTGACGGGCTTGGAAAAATTGCTGATATCGTAGAACTCATCAAGGCCAACATCGACCCGGATCATATGATTACGGGAATTCTTCTCAATGGCAAAGAGCTCGGAGATGAAGATTGGGTGGCCACTACGTCGCGATACGGCACTGCCATCATAGAGGTAGAGACGGGAACAGCCGAAGGCTTTGTCAACGAGCGCCTTGGACAGGCTTCGGAAATTGTTCGTTCGTGTTTCTTGCAATTTCGTGATGCGCGCAAGGAATTTCAATCCGGCAACATGCAGGGTGGAAATCAGAAGCTGGTGCAGGCTGTGAATACTGCGAAAGCATTCTTTGACTGGTACGCTACTATTGTTGAGCTGGCCCCTGCGGCAGATCGCGCGCGTTATGACATCACGCCGCATGTATCGGAAATCTCCACTATTTGTAAGACCATTTGTCAGCAACAGCTCTACCAGTCGTGGTGGGCGTTGGGTGAGACGCTTGAGAAGCAGCTCGAGCCGAAGCTCGACAAGTTGGAAGATCATTTGAGACAATTCGCCTCAGCAGTTTAGGCAGCTGGGAAAAATTGCCCGATAAAGGACGCGAATCTCGCGTCCTTTTTTTTTGCTCATTTTTCCTCGGAAATTTGTGCGGTGAGCTCAGATGCTGTCGAGCTTCTGAACAATCCGCAGTCTTCTCGGCCCTCTGAGTTCCCCGCTGCAGCGCTATTGCAAGCCCTTCCATGGCTGAAGTCAGTGTATTAGTATTTATGCGGATACGATCCGAATTGGGAGCTCTCTATGTCAAATGCGTTTAGCCCCGGCAATTTATTACAGACCAGCCGTTCCGTTGCAGAGATTGCAAAACTAATTGATGGCAAGGTGATTGGGGATTCCTCCCGTTTGGTGCAAGGCTTGCGAGCATTGGACGAAGCGGAGCAGGGCTGCCTCTCATTCGTCCGTCATATGGCAACGGCTGACCTCCTAAAGGTGATTCAGTCGACGAAGGCCACAGCACTTCTCATCAGCGACCGCCACGCAGAGGATTTCCCCGTCGGAGGACCCTCATTGATTGCGGTGAAAGATCCTGCCGCAGCACTGACTAAGTTGGTGCCGCTGTATGTTTCCTCGTATCGGCGAGCTCCCGGGATCAGTGAACGAGCTGAGATCGACCCATCGGTCAAATTGGGGCAACGTATCAGTATCGGGGCGTATTGCGTTATCGGCGCTGATGTTGAGATTGCTGATGATGTGACCATTCATCCGCAGGTGGTAATTTATCCCGGCGTGAAAATCGGTGCTCGGGCTGTCATTCATGCGGGAGCAGTGGTGCGCGAATGGTGTAATGTGGGAGCCGACGTCATCATTCAAAATGGCGCCGTTATCGGAGCCGACGGCTTCGGATATGTGCCAGATCCCGAACTTGGATTACGGCATGTTCCGCAAGTGGGCGTGACGCAGTTGGCTGATCGCGTTGAGGTAGGTGCCAATACTTGCATTGATCGAGCCACCTTGGGCCGAACTTACGTCGGGCAGGGTTCGAAGATCGATAATTTAGTTCAGATTGGACACAACGTTAAGATTGGCCAGTTCTGCATTGTGTGCGGGCAAGTCGGCATTGCCGGGAGTTCACGGGTTGGAAATCAAGTCACGTTGGCCGGTGCCGTTGGAGTCGGCGATCATGTTGAAATTACCGATGGATGCCGCGTTGGTGCGCGGTCCGGGGTAAATGAAAATTTGACCAAAAAGGGGGATTACGCGGGCTTTCCGATCCTTCCCGCGAATGAATGGCGGCGTATGGTGAGTGCACTGCGTGCGTTGCCGAGAGCGATCGGAAAGTTAGGCCGCGCCGAACGAGGCCAAAAACAATCAGCCTCGTCGAAGCGATCTCGCGGTGGAGATAACGGCGGTTGCGGATCGATGAACTGCTAGTGCGATCAGTCGCCGCGAACTTATCGACGTTTTTTTACAACAGGCTGTGGGGCTGAGCTTTCTTTTAGGAAAGCTTGTAGCTCCTTCGATCCACGTAGCAGCATCCCTGCTGAAGAAATCAATTGATCGACTTGTTTGTCGTTTAAGTCGAAGTTAGTTCCGATCTCGTTTAAGAAAAGCCGTTCGGCAGGGTCATTGACCTTGTCGAAATCCACCTCGACGAAGTGAAAATTAATCTTATTCTTCGCGGTCGAATTGTTCTCTGCCCACAGCCGGTAAGCGTCTTGCAGCAATTGAACGGTGTCAGAGCTGTACAAATCAATTTGGTCCGAGCTGAGACTATTGATCACTTCCGAGATAGCCGGGGCTTCCTGTTCGAGAGACCATTGCGCAGGCGGGTTGGCGCGCGCATTCACCGAGATAATTAGTACCTGCTTTAGGTTCGCAGTATTGATTCCAGAAAGGGCAGTATTCGGCGCACCGATTGCGTTGATGAAATTGTAGAAGGGCCGCAATCCTAGATTATCTGCAATGCCGCCGTCGACTAAATGTAACCAGGGGCGCTCTTTCTGATTGAGGTAGCCCTTGAGAGCCGCGATCTGCTTATAGCGCAGTGAATCTTGCAGATCGTTGCGCTCCGAGTCCGCCCAGGCTGGCGGTTGAAAATCGCAGGTGCCGGCGTAGCTTTTAAGCGTAATCGGTGAGAAGAGAATCGGTACTGCTGATGAAGCCGCTACCGCGTGCGAGAGTGGGTATTTACTTAGATCGGCGCAGATGAAATCAAACAACCCTTCTTCGAACGAGAACTGTACGCCGGTCGCAAGATCCGTACTATTAATATAAATGAGCGGCGCTCCCGGGCGATGCGTGTCAGCAAAGGTGGCATTTTTGAAGAGAATCTCGTCGTAATAGCGCGCTGCGATGTCGGTTCTGCCGTAGGTGGAGCTCATCATACGCGCCCAGTTCAGCGGATTGAGCATCTCGAGCAGCAGGGCACCTTCGACATCTTTGCGCAGGAATTTCTCCTCGAACTCTGAAAACATATTCTCCCCGCGTAGTCCGTAATACGCAGACGCAAAACTTCCGCCCGATACCGAGGAAATCATATCGACTTCACTAAGTAGGGAGCGTGTTCCGGTGGGAGTCGTGACTTGAGTTTGGTTCAGTTCTTTAAGAGCTCCGTACGCGAACGCTGCCGCTCTTGTGCCGCCGCCTGAGAAAGCCAGGAGAACCAACATATCAGGAGAGCGATCACTGACTACCTGTTGGCTAGTCTTTTGTTGTAGCTCGGGGGTCCAGTGATCGAGGGGCTTATTCACGTACGTCAGATTGGCGCAGGCCGGAAGGAGGAACGCACAGGTCAGAAGCGCGATTCGTCTAATGTTCTTAAGCTGTTTCATGCCGGTGTCCTCAAAATCTATGCAAGTAACGTGGTATCATTCATACTCCGACTCATGACGATTGATAAGCTATTTCAGCGCCGAATAGAAGACTTTACCTGTGAGCATTGCGCTACGGCTGTTAAAGGCAACGGGTATACCAATCATTGTCCGAAGTGCCTGTGGAGCAAACATGTTGACATCCATCCGGGCGATCGGGCGCAGAGCTGCAAAGGACCCATGCAGCCGGTAGCTGTCGAAGTGAAGGGCACTCAATATACGATTCTACATCGTTGTCTGACGTGTGGATTCGAACGGCGTAACCGTAGTGTAGCGGAGGACGATTTCGAAGCTCTTTTGAAGGTTGCTGGAGGGGAAAGCTAAGCGCTTTAGGTGCGGACTTTATTGCTGATTAGCGCCCTCTGCGCAGGAGCAGGAATAAGTGGCTGGCGATAAGCAGGGGCAGAACGAATGTCGGCAAAATGCTCAGTGGAAGAGCGCTCCATGCCCGCATGCTATCGGGATTGGCAAACTCGATTCTTGCTGCCGATATTAGAACCACAACAATCTCGAAGAGCCCGCACACGTTCCAGATCGTGAGCATACTTCCGAAGGACTTCTTCTGAGACGGCATGCACAGTAACAACAGCGCCGTGCTGGCGATTATAATGTCGCCATAGCCCGCCAGCATTGCAAATCCATAGGGTAGGGCGGCCTGGGAATACAGAAATAGAAAATATATTCCGACGAAGCGGCTCAGATGGAAACTAATGAGGATACGTGGGTCACAGTTCAGAACCCATTCACGAAAGGTCGGCCAGCTTCGGAATGCGGCAAGAATCATCAAGGTAAGAAGCAGAAGGATGCCTTGCACGACAGGCATGGGAAGTTCGTGTAGGGCTCCCGTCTCCCCTGCGATGAGGGCCGAGAAGAGCCAGCATAGCGTTACGACGCGCAGAGCCGGAGAGCTGCGGATCTTGGTTGGATGTTCAGGCAGAGTTTGCAGCAAGTTTCACCGCAGAAGTGGGACGTTAGGATCCGAAATCCTGAGTCCACCAAGTTTCACCGCTAGGTCCGCGCAAACAGGAAATTCCCATGTGTCCAAACGAAGACTTCAAGATATTGGCGCGGTGTCCGGGGCTATTCATCCAGCCTTCAACGACTCCGGCGGGCGTCGGGATATAGCGCGCAATATTCTGACCGAAACTAGTCCCATTGAATCCCGACTCAAGAATACTTTCATACCAGCCGGTATGCTCGAAGAGATTATTTCGGATCATCCAATCATTGTGGAATTCAGCCGACCAATCGAGCTGGTCGTGAGCGCTCAGAGGCGCGAGTCCGTTGGCTGAGCGTGCTGCATTGACGAGATCCAATACTTCCGTTTTGAATTCCGCCGGGCAACGAGTTTCGCCACTTCCAAGCTCAATTGCCTCGGGAGCTGTTTCCGAATTGCCGGGAGGAGTCGGTGTTGGAGAAGCTTCCGGAGGCTCGTAGTACACCGCGGCGGCTCCTTTCGCCTTCATCTGCTTGCGGCTTTTTCTGTCAATTCCGGAAAAGGTGACCCGATACGTGTAGACGTTCGCCGAGCTGACGGAGTCTATCAGAGTTAGGTTCTTGACTGGATTGTTCATGCTGGCGAACTGATAGAAGTGTCCGTCGCCAGTTCTGCGTTCGATTTTTAATTTGGTACGGCGTAATTTCTTGCCGGACAGCACGAGCTGCACATTGAGGTCTACGGCATACGACATAGCTTCGGCATTCACGCGCATGGTGACTTTCGATGCCTTTGCTTTCTGGCCTGCGGCATGGGCATTAAATCCCACCAAGACAGAGGCAATGACTAATATGGCGTAGCGTAAAACCATAGCCGGGAATAAGAAAAACCCACAGTCCAACAACACTAACGATCAGTTCCTCGTAATTCTTGAGGGTGCTGAGCTCATTTATGGTTTTAATCAGTATGCAAGGGTTGGGCCTGGGCAAAACAATCGCCTCCAGCCTAGTTTGGCAGAAAAAAACTAATCATATCAGGGGTAAAGTTTTCTGAAGATTGTGAAATGTTACCAATGTTCCTGATGACATAGGAACTAAGGGCGAGGGATCGCAAAGATTTTGCGAGGAAAAAACAAACAACGGTTTTGTTGTTTCTGTAAGTGTTTGATTACACTAGATTGCGAGCGTGGGCTGCTCGATCAATCTAACTCCTCTGATTCGCTGGCAAAATTGCTTTGCGCAAGCGTACTCGGCTCGGCGTTACTTCAACAAGCTCGTCGTCACGAATGAAGTCAATCGCGCGCTCGAGGGTCATAGGTGTAACTGGGGTAAGAATAATATTCTCATCCCTCCCGGCAGCACGAATGTTGGTCAGCTTCTTGGCTTTCGTCGGGTTCACATCCAAATCGTTATCGCGATTTCCCTCTCCGATAATCATGCCCTCATAGACAGGATCGCCGGGGCGCACAAAAATCGTGCCGCGCGGCTCGAGATGGAAGATTGCGTAAGCTACGGCTTCGCCGCCACGATCTGAAACGAGAGATCCTGTAACGCGCGAGAGGAAGTCTCCGCGATATTCCTCATACCCTTGCAAGTATGAATTCATGATCCCGGTGCCTTTGGTATCCGTCAAAAATTCATTGCGATACCCGATCAAACCGCGCGAGGGAATGGAGAACTCCAGTCGCACGCGACCGGTTCCGTGATTCACCAGGTTGAGCATACGCCCACGACGCTGCGAAAGCTTCTCGGTCACGATTCCCGTGAAGTGCTCGTCGCAATCTACGAACAAATGCTCGATAGGTTCTAAGGTTTTACCGTCGACTTCCTTCATGATGATCTTGGGGCGGCCGACGCTGAGCTCGAATCCATCGCGGCGCATCCCTTCGATTAGGATTACCATCTGGAACTCTCCACGGCCCTTGACGATAAAGCTTTCGTCGTCAGTTTCTTCAACTTGAAGGGCAACGTTGGAGAGAGTCTCTTTGCGTAATCGTTCGCCGATCTTTCCGGACAGCAAGAATTTACCCTCTTTTCCAGCAAGGGGTGAGGTGTTTGAGGCAAATCGCATTGCCACGGTTGGCTCGTCGACCGCGATGCGTTTTAATGCGCGGGGAGCTTCTTTCGTGCAAATGGTGTCGCCGATTTCACACTCTTCAATGCCGGAAAGGATAATAATATCGCCCGGGGCGGCAGACTCGGCATCAGCAAGCTTAATACCGTCGTACACCTGTAGTTTTGTTATGCGCAGGGGATGCGTCTTATTATGTCGATCGATTCGCACGACGTTGTCTTTCGCCTGTGCCGTTCCGTGCATGACTTTCCCGATAGCTAAACGCCCGAGATAATCGGAGTACGCCAAGTTGGAAACGAGCATCTGAAAGGGTTCCTCGGGATCGTAGGAAGGCCCGGGAATTTCAGAAAGAATCGCGTCGAAGAGCGGCTTCAAGTCGGTGCCGGGTTCGTCCAATTTTTTCTGCGCGATTCCATCGCGTCCAATGGCGTAGAGCACCGGGAAATCGAGTTGCTCTTCGCGGGCATCGAGGTCAATGAAGAGGTCGTAAATACCATTGAGCACTTCAGGGGCCCGGGCGTCTTTACGATCGATTTTATTGACGACTACCACGATCTTAAGATTGGCCTCGAGTGCTTTTTTCAATACGAAACGAGTTTGGGGCAAGGCGCCTTCTGACGCGTCGACTAAGAGCACAGCTCCATCTACCATCATGAGGGCGCGTTCGACTTCGCCACCGAAGTCCGAGTGGCCGGGGGTGTCGACAATATTAATTTTCACTCCGTTGCAATGAACGGCACAGTTCTTTGCTGAAATCGTGATGCCTCGCTCGCGCTCGAGGTCCATGGAATCCATCACTCGTTCAGTGGTCGCTTCGCCCTGGCGATACACGCCGGCCTGCTTGAACATCTGGTCGACTAGAGTGGTTTTGCCGTGATCGACGTGAGCGATAATGGCGATATTGCGGATTTTGTCGTTGCGTAATTGGTTTTTCATTCGGCCACACCATATACTGAAGCTGCTAAATATGCGAGATGCCGCGCCCCTTTCCTTTGCTGAAACAGGCGTTTTTTGCCGGAGATTGCATCAAATCTTGAATTTAGGTCTATTTAGGAAGCACGCAACCCGATTGAAGAGGGACTATGGGATACTTTTCTCGAAAACATAAGCTGCCGCGCTTCCCCGAAAGCCTTATCCCTACCTTCCGACGCTTGTGTGAACCCTTGCCGGTGGAGGCGGTGCCCGATATTCGGGGGGATTTAGACGAGTGCGTTCGAAATTTGCAACTCGCCAGTGAGGCCAACAAGCGTATCAATGTGCACCGAATCCTACAGATACAAGAGCGTTGTGAATATTTGCTTGGTCGCTATGAGTCGTTCTCGCGAGAACAGCAGGCGCTTGTGATTGGCGCTTTGCGTTACTTCGTAATCGTTGACGACACCCTTGCGGACGATACCTTCATCACCGGATTTGATGATGATGCGAAAGTCGTAAATTATGTGCTTGAAGAGCTGGGGATAGAGGATCAGTTCATCCCAATCGACTAGCGCGCACGCCGCGCGGCTGAAATCAGAGTGGGAATCGCGCTGCTTACGTATGCCTTTTTGATCGAAGCGCAATAAAAAAGGGACGGCTTACGCCGTCCCTTTTCTTGTCTTTGTTCGAGAAACTCGAACTTACGACTTCTTGTCTGCTGCTGCGTTAGCCGCTACTGCCGACTTTCCGCTCAACCAGCGATCGATAATCATCTTGAAGTGCGAGGCCGGGTAAGCACCCTTCACGGCAACTCCATTCACGAAGAAGCCCGGTGTGCCCTGAATCCCATTCTTAGCACCGACGGCCATGTCATCTTCGATCTGCTTAGCAACTTCTGGAGAAGCCATGTCCTTCTTCCACTTCTCCATGTTTAGGCCGAGTTTCTGAGCGGTCGCCTCATAAAGCTTGTCGCCGAGGTCAGCCTGATTCTCGAAGAGAGCGTCATGAAATTCCCAAAACTTGCCCTGCTTTCCAGCGGCCAAGGCAGCCATGGCTGCAGGCTTAGCGTGCGGGTGGAAGGGGAGCGGCAAATTCTTAAAGGCAATCCTAACGTCTTTCGGATAGGCCTGTTCGATTTCTTTCATCGTGTCATAGCCGCGTTTGCAGTATGGGCACTGGAAATCAGAGAACTCGATGATGGTGACCTTGGCATCAGCTGGTCCGATAACGGGACTTGAGCCGACATCGATCTTTACTGGATTCTTGAACTGCTCTTCCATCGCAGCAGAGGCTTGCTCTTCCTGCTGCTTGCGGGCTTCGCTCTGACGCTTCTTGAAGTACTCTTCGACGGCTTTGCCAACTGCTGCTTGCCCGCTGTCGCTTGCAAGATAAGAGGTCATGCTGTCTTCAAAAGCCTTGTTTGCTTTTGGAGTTTCGGCCATTGCGGCGCCCGAAAAACCAAAGGCAAGAATAACTGCCAAGCCAGCGTTCAGAAACGCCTTTGTGCGTGTCATGTAATCTTTCCTACTGAAGTGTAAAGATAAAATTAAACGAGAGAGACTATGCCGAGAACTACGAGCATTCGAAGCTCAGCCTAATAGCAGGTTCTCCTTAGAGATAACCACCTGCTATCCGTTGATCTTCTATCAGAAACAGCAACACTCCACAAACACTGTCTGAGCCCGCGCTCTTATGCCTTCTCAGCTTGCTATTTCAGTCTTAAGTCAGTACGAATAATGTAGTTTTTTCGTCAGTCAACATGATTGTTTAGGGGGTTTTGAATGCGCTGCCTACACTTCGCCTCATCACTTATCCTTTCCTTTATTTTTGGAGCCGTACTCTTCATGTCACCGTCAGATTCTCAAGCTGATTCGAACCTGTCAGTCACCCTCGACACCACGAAGGGCAAAATTGTCTTGCAGTTAACTCCGGATAAAACGCCGTTAACGGTGGCTAACTTTGTGAACCTCGTGCAGCGCGGATTTTACA
>JAFLCA010000037.1 GCA_017302875.1 Deltaproteobacteria bacterium | reverse complement strand
AAGGCCTGCAGTACCATTTGGGCTTCGAGGTGGCATACGCCGTTGGTGACGATTTGTGTGGAAGGAATGCCCGCTTCGCGGATGCGGATGGCATCGCGTTCGGTTTCCAGATCGCCCACCAGCACAGACGAACTACTCATTCTCCTTTCAGTATCGGGCTGCTTGTCGCTTTCTTGCTCTTGATGCTTTGTTCTTGCGCACCAAAGGGTTCGGCACCTGCGCAGCTTTCAATGGGACTCGACGGTGTGCAGTATGAACCACCACTGCCTGCTTCCTGGGAATTGCCGAATGGGTTGACCATTATTTTCCTCCAGGACTCAGAACTTCCTTTGGTGCAGGGAGCTCTTTTCGTAAAAGGTGGTGGGCTCTGGGAGCCGGAGAACCGGCCTGGCCTCGCCGCAGTAATGGGCGATCAAATGCGCCAAGGTGGCGCTGGAAAATTAAGTGCTGACGCCCTGGATCGCGAGCTGGAACGCTTGGCAGCTTCGGTGGGCAGCTCATTTGGCCCGGAGTACGGAAAGTTCGGATTCTCCTGTCTCAGATCCGATGTCGATACCGTTTTCAGATTGTTTGCCGATGTGGTGCTGCATCCGCGCTTCGAATCTGAGCGCTTGGATCTTTGGAAGGGCCAGGCCTTAGAGTCTATACGCCGCCGCACTGATGAGCCAGGAACGATTGCCGGAATTTCATTTAGTCAGTTGTTGTACCCCGACTCTGTGTACGGCAGGGTGCCGGTTGCAAAGGACGTGCAAGCTATCTCACGTTCCGATTTGCAAAAACTGCACTTTGAATTTGTGAATCCGCGGGATGCCATTCTCGTTATAACCGGAAATTTGGATCGTGCTACCGTGCAAGCCCTGGCTGACAAGTATTTTGGCGCGTGGAGAACGAATGCTTTGGAATTGCCGCCGCCACCGACCGTGACACTTGCTCCGAAGCCGGGCATTTACTTTCTGAGCTATCCATTCGCGCAGGCCACTATCCTGATGGGAGAGCTCGGCCCCAAGCGTCTTTCACCAGACTACGCAGCGATCGATATGTTCAATGAGGTTTTTGGTGCTGCCGGGTTCTCGTCGCGCCTGACCAAGAGAGTTAGAACTGAGCTTGGGTTGGCATACGGAGTGTACGGCGCAGTGGCTCCGGGAGTTGAAAAGGGAAAGGCTGTCATCAACCTGCAGACGAAAGCTGAATCGAGCGGGCAGGCAATGATTGAAGCGATTCTAGCGGTGCGCGGTTTGCAGCAGGCCTTCGCCTCTGACGCGGAACTAGCGGAAGCTCGTCGCTCGATCACCAATTCCTTTATTTTCCGCTTTGACACATCTGAGGATCTAGTGCAGCGCGCGGCTTTGCTGAAACTTTTGCAGTATCCGCTCAACTACGATGCGACCTATGTTGCAAAAATATCTGCGGTAAGCCCTAAGGATGTCCAGGCAGCTGCTCGCAGGTACTGGCACCCATCGGATTTTGTTGTTGTTGTTGTGGGCAACGAAACCGCCTATAATTCAATCCAAGCTGCTTTGAAAGCTCATCCCGACGTGTTGCCGGGTATGGAGATAACCAAAGTGCGCTTCGATCAAAAGTTGGAAATGTAATGCGATTGCGCTCGTGCTTCATCGTTCTTCTTGCATTGACCGCATGTGCACCGCCGGTTCCCGGACCCGATAAGCAATTTGGCGGCGGGTTGGAAGGTGCTGCCCTGGGTGCTGGGACGGGAGCGGTGACCGGATTTCAAGTTGGAGCTGGTACTGGGCCTGGTGCCGCTATCGGAGCAGGGTTCGGAGCCATCGCTGGAGGTATCTCCGGGGCGATAAAAGATAGTACTGAAGAGCAGATGCTAAAAGTGGCTGCGCAGACTCGAGAGCAGCGCGAGGTGGCCTGGGCTCATGAGATCATGGCCGACCAGTACAAGCGTCGCTTGGAACTCCACCCTACTCGGGAAATTTACCCGGCAGATTTGTTTTTCTACGGCGATGAGTCGAAGCTCCGTAGTAGTGCTAAACCACTCGTTCGCGAATTGGCCCAGATGAATAAACAGCGCTTGCCGTGGTCGCGGTTGGTGATAGCTTCTTACGCGAAAGGAGTGGGCTCCGATGCCTCCTATGCGCAGGAGCTCGCCGATCGTCGTTCGCGAGCGATAGTGAATGAGCTCGTCCACGATGGGTTAGAGCCTCGTCGCCTGGTTGCGCGCGGAGTCGTTGTGGACGCCCCTATTTTAATCGATCCGGATGATGATCCATTGCGTTATGATCAGGCCGTGGAGATTATAGCGCTCGATCGCTAAGAATCGAATCGCCGATTTTGCTCATCGAAAAGGTACTATGGCACAGGAAAACACAAAAACTAAGAAAGAATCGAAGAAAGCGCCTGCAAAGGGTGCTGGCACAGAAGTCGACGCCTTTGGGACGATTTCTACGAAAGAAGAGCTTAAGACCTTTCTGCTCGGTGTGCGGGATCGTATGACCGATCAATCAGCAGCTGCGATATACGCAGTAAGCGCTATAAATTTTGCATTGAATCTCCCTGCCATTTACACCCTTCTCGATAACGAGAATAAGGAGATTGCACGTGATATCTGGCTGCGAATCAAGCAGTCCGGTATGCAACTTCGTAATCCCCCGCTGCTATTTCAGCCGGAGGAAGATTCCTTGGGAACCACCCCATAATTTGGGAGAATCTGGGTCAAGCCAGCTGGTGAGCCCGGTACTTGGAATTATGGAAATAAAAAGGGAGGTCTTAGACCTCCCTTTTTATTGAGTGACACCCCGTGGGTTCTACTCTTCGCCGTCTCCGTCGCCTGTGTAGGCTTGGCCATTAATGGCTCGGCGGAGCAACTGACTCGGCTTGAACTTAACCACCTTTCTTGCGCGAAGGATGATCGAGTCACCAGTCTGAGGGTTGCGGCCTCTTCTCGGCGGCTTGTACTTTACTTCGTACGATCCGAAGCCCGAAAGCATTACCTTTCCGTCTTTAGCGAGAGATTCCTTAATGATCTCGATGTAGTCTTCGACGATTTGCGCAGCTTTCTGTTTATCAACAGGCAATGTTGCGTAAATTGCATCAGCAAGATCGGCTTTTGTAAGACAATATCTGGCGTTACCCATATCCACCTTAATGAAATACTCTCCTAAGTTCGCCACTGAGACCGAGCAGAAACTAGCAACAATAAGCTCGCGTACTTATCTCAGTACAAAATAAATCGACCGAAGCGCGGCCGCAGTAAACACAAAAATTACAGGTGCTTACTGAGTCTCTCATAATTAGACGTATAGTATAGCCTCAAGGATTTAAATCAATAGTAATTTAGTGCCCTTAGTGAGGCAGGCAGATTTTTGCCCTTGTAACACCCTGAAACAATTGAGTTAAATTTCCAGGCTTGGATGCTTTTCGTCCCGCGCGAAATAAAACGACGTAACCCTCTGTAATTATAGCTGCTTATTGGCGATTTTACGGTAGGAGGGCATTTTGAGACGAGATTTGATACCGCTGGGACAGGCGACTCGATGTCCCAGAAACACCTTCGCAAGTAACGTAGTCTCCATTCATTTGAGATTCGCAAGAAGGAAGCGAACTCCTCCGGACGATCTCGCAATCTATAAAGATACGCCGCAAACCGGGATAGCACCTGCGGCACCTGGCAGTGTATAAACGCTGGGTCGTCAGATTTAAGGCATACGGTGACAGATAGAAAGATCGAAAAGGGCAAGGAGAGTTCCTCCACGTTGGTGACTGACATGGTTGCCGGCAATGGCCAAAAGAAAACACAAAGCGCCGAGTTGGTGGTCGAGCCGGAAGCTGCTCCCGCTGAAGTCGATAGTTTTGCGCGCGAGCTGGAGCGCACTCTTCGCGAGACGGAGCAGGCGGTTCTCGGACTCGAGGGCAAGCAAAAGGAGTCAGCTGAGGCGAAATCTTGGCAGCAGGCGAGAAGCATCGTTGAGACATTCAAGCCGGTTCCTCTCTTTATCTGGAGACTTTCTAACTTCGTGCTCGGTAAACCGGGTAGCATCAATAAAGCGAGTGAGGGACTCGTTTTTGGCTTGCGACGGCTCCTTTTCGCGGCAGCCAGTGATTCCGTGCTTGGTGCCGGGAGAAAGGTAAACTCGGTCCATGACGCGCTCGAAATTCTTGCACCTGATGTGGTGGCTGCTACGGCCGTTATTCATGCAATTAGTCGCCGTCTGGCCACTCGACAGTTTGAGCGTATTTGGCGCCCCATTCTTGATGACGCCATCCTACGTTCGCAAATTGGATTCTTTGTCGGCGGACAAGACCCTAGCTTTGGTGCCGGTCGCGGCATGTTAGCCGGCTTTGCAGGTCGCAGCGGATTGGCGGTGCTGATTGCTTCCGGCGATTTGGAGCAGGCTCGCAAAGCTCTTGAAATGCTCGCTACAGGCGCAGAGATAAAGAACGTCGGCATGGCTCTCTACGGCTGTGACCCCATTCAAATTAGCGCCATGATGCTTTCAGCTTCAGGATGCGGCCGGGATGCTGCCTATGGAACGGTTAGTTACTCCTCCGCTCATAGCATCGAGTTGCAAGCAGGAGCAGATGAGGCCGGGAAGAGTCAGGCCGCCTGGCACTCGGCCTTTTTGATCACCGAGTATGTTCGCACGGCGCGCTTGGATAAAGTGCCACCCGAGATTTGGGCGCGGCTGAATTTCACGGATACCGTATCTAAAAATAACCTCGCGGATCGCGCTAAGAATGCGCTTCGCCGAGGGCACGGTTGGAATTGGCTATCAGCGAGCAGCTAAGTTTCAGAGACGGTTCCTAAGGCCTCTTTCGGTAGAGGACTGAAGAGACTCTCCAGATCTTCCTTCGTGAGAGCCAAAGTCGACAGACCATTTTCATTTATCAATGCGTCTACGATGCGCGACTTCTTTTCCTTGAGCGTCATAATTTTTTGCTCGATGGAATCTTCGGTAATCAGTCGATAGACGTTGACCGTTTTGGTCTGTCCAATACGGTGAGCTCGGTCGACGGCTTGGCTTTCTACGGCTGGGTTCCACCACGGATCGTAAATGATCACGGTATCGGCGGCTGTTAAGTTGAGACCCGTGCCGCCCGCTTTCAAGCTGACCAAAAATAGGCGCACCGACGAATCATTGTTAAAGCGATCGATTAATTCCTGACGATTTCGCGTTGCTCCGTCGAGGTACAGATGATTAACCCCCGTGCCTTCCAAGTGACGTCGAATAATGGCCAACATCTCCCGGAACTGACTGAAGAGAAGTATCTTGCGACCGGACTCAAGCGCTTCTGCGACCAGATCCTTCAGCAGATTAAACTTGCCGGAGTCGTATCCGGGCAGTTCCTTTAAAGCATCAATTGAATTGGGATGATTGCAAACCTGACGAAGGCGAAGCAGAGCGGCCAAGATGGAGACACTTGCTCCACGCACGCCATGCTTGCTGATCGCGTCGAATACGCGCGGTCGCACTTCTTCCAATATCTGCGTGTATAATTGAGCCTGCGACTGCGTCATCGTGACGTATTGCGAGGACTCAATCTTCGGTGGCAAATCTTTTTCCACTTCGGCTTTCGTGCGACGCAGAATGAACGGGCGAGTCTTGGAATTTAAGAACTTCGCGACGTGTACTCCCGGTCCGCCTTCCATGATTGGCTTCTCGATGTAGTTACGGAAGAAGTCTATCGAGCCGAGGTAGCCCGGCATGAGAAAGTCCATGATCGACCACAATTCGAGCGGTCGATTCTCTGTCGGGGTACCGCTCAGCGCAAGGCGACCGCGCGACCGTAAATTCTTTGCCGCGCGCGTCGTAGCGGTTTCGGGGTTCTTAATGTTCTGCGCTTCGTCGAGGATGATGTAGTTGAACTCGTGGCGCTCAAGATCATAGCGATCCAGGCGGAGCAGAGCGTATGAGGTAATAACGATATCGTGGTCCGGGATCTTGCCGAAATCTTCCTTGCGGCGCGGCCCATGCAATACGAGGACTGACAGCTTCGGAGTAAAGCGTTGAGCCTCATAGAACCAGTTCGTGATTACCGATGTCGGTGCCACGACGAGCGTCGGGCGATGAGCGACCTTCTGCTTGGCATGTTCCTCCTTCATGGCCTGCAAGAAGGCCAGCGTCTGAACGGTCTTTCCTAGACCCATTTCATCGGCCAAGATTCCACCGAGCTCGAATTCATTGAGGAAGTGCAGCCAGCTGACACCTTCGCGTTGATAACTGCGCAGCTTGCCATGAAACTGCTTACTGATTTGAACAGCCTCGATTGACTTAAACTCTTTGAGGCGGCGAGTTAGAGTTTTGAGCTTCGAATCCAGATCAATGCTGAACTGATCGTCGTGCAGGCTGCTAAAGCTTACCGCCTGGGCGGTGCTTAAACGGGCCTTGATCGTGTTCGTTAATCGAAAGTTTGGATCGAGCATGCCGAGGGTGGTCTTCAGCTGACTGATACCACCACCCGGGACATGAGCATATGCTCCGCTATCCAATTTTACCCAGCGTTCGGCGCCTGGGCGGGCATTCTTGAAGAGTGTGCTGAGCGGAACATGGGCGTTGTTCTGCGATAAGGAAACTTGGCAATCAAACCAATCGATCTTGGTTTTACCCCGAGATGGCGAGGCTCCGTCGCCTGGCGTTGCGATAGAGATATTGATCGATAGGTCGGCGAATCGAATCCCCTTACGCAGAGGCTCTAAACCACTCACGCGCCAATCATCAGGGAACAACGTGTGGCCTTGATGGACGATATCGAGCGCAAAATCCGAGGACGCGATGAAAGAACGGCGATCGGGGGCATAGGAGAATCCCAGAGATTTCATCAGATCGATGCAATCACGCTCCTTCTGGCGATCCGGCAAATAGACAACATTGCTCTCGCTGGGGGGAACGGGATATTCGAAATCAAGGACTGCAGAAACCTCGAAAGAGTTATTCGAAAAGCCGTCTTCTAAAGTCTCTCGTCGCGAGAGAGCGAGAACTGGAGTCGGAGTTTTGGTCTCTGCTTCCGGTTGCAGCTCTTTGTTGAGGATGTGCACGTAACGCGGATCAAAAAGATTGCTCTGCAATTCTTCGAGGATTGGGGCTAAGCGAGTCTTGCTTACCGAGATGGTCGATGAGTGCGGGAAGACTGAGGCGATTCGAGAGGCACTCGGAGAGATTCTATAGAGCGTGCCGTCCAGGAAAGTCCAGTAAGGACCCGTTCCGATAAGTTCTGTTTCCTTCGGCCGTACACTTCCGTCGGTGTGGACCCAAACCACCGAAAGCTGCGCGCCTTCGGGGTTCCACTCAACCTCAAGACGTGCCTCGAGCATCTCCGGCGAGAATGTAATCTTCGCTCCGTCGATCGACACGACTTTTTTATACTCTTGAATTAGACCTAGTACGGTCTCGATTCCGGTGCTGGAATTGATGTACCAAAGCTTATTTGTCTCATCCCAACTGCCTTCGTCATCTAGCTGGCGCAGTAAAATATTATCGAGTGCACGGCTTGAGTGCTGCTTGAATCCCTCGAAGAGCGTGGGGGCTTGTTCTTCATCATCGAATAGTACTTTTACGCCGAGTCGGTCGGACGATAAGTCCAATTCAATGGTGACCTTCGGGGTATACAGTGTATGTGCAACCGGAGCTGCCTCGGTGCGGCTCACTTCGCGAATGACTTCTGCGACTTCTTGCGGAGAACTGGAACCAGATCGATGAATTGCCTCGCTCGAGACGAAGCCGCTGCTTGCATCGAGAAATCCTAGGTCGCAGGATCTCCAAAGTAATGCGACAGCGTGCTGACACCACTGCTCCTGCATTTCCTCAGCGCTGGAGCAACTGCATTTTGCGTCCGTATCTTGCCCGGAGATGAAGTCGAGCGACACGGTATGTGTTTGCTCGGCGCTTTCGCGGACGATGCCGTGAATGATGTTGCCCGTCTTGCTGCATTCAATGACGTGACCGTCGGCCGAGCGTTGCATGCCGGCTTCCATGACGGAAAAAGGGGCGCGGGTACGAAGGAATTCAAGAATTTTGGATCGTTGATGGCTCTCAAGCATCCGCCTAGGATAGCACAGCATTTATTCCTACGGCAGTGGGGCGCGGCGGAAAAATTCTGAGTTGTTTTTGCAGCGTCGCAGAAGATTCTTCTTACAAATGCAAGGGCTCTCGCGCGGTTTCGAAAAATCAGAGCGTGCGGGCAGTACGCGCACTTTGTCTAGGAATTAAGCGCAGAGCGATCTGACCGAGAATAATCGGTAGTTCAAATTTGCGATGAAAGCATTGATTAGGCTGCTTGAGCGAAATCAGCGGCAAAGCCGATGCGGAGGATTGCACCTTCGGGAACCATCCGTGTGATGGCCTCTTCGGCCAGTTGTTGGCCGATTAAATCCAGAGCGAGCTGCGGGCCAGCAACGCTATCGAGCTTAAAACCAGGAGATTCCTGTTGCTCGCGCGTTTCCTCCGCGGTGTAGGAATTGTGCACTTGAACTTGTTGAGAAACGTCTTGTTGCATACGGTAACTGAGATTTTCTTCAGTATAGCGAGAAACTTGGAGATAAAGAACAGATCATTCAAAATCTCATCAAGCTCGATCGACCTGGCTAACTATTTGAAACTACTATAGTAATCCCCAGTGATGCTCCATGGGCGACTATAGAACGTCTTTTTGTAGTTTTCAAGCGTTAACTTAAAGGACTAGCGAGGGCTGCTACTTTCCAGGACCAACCGGGGCCGCGCGGCACGCTGGTGCGAAACGCAAAACTGGTGGTCTTGTGCACCAACTTCACCACTCCCATAGAGCGCGTCATGCTAAGCACTCCGTCGCGATACCACAGAAGTTGCAAACGAATACTACCGTTTCCGCGCAGGCTGCCGCGCCACTGCGCAGTTGAAGCCCCGATGGGTGACATCGATTGATTGAGTACTTCTGCGTAGGCCCCGGTGTTTTTTGAAAAAGCACGCGGTGAAACATCATAGCGAGGGACGTCAGTACGTAGTGAAGGTGCGGCTGCTGTTTTCGAGCGAGTCGTGCGCCCCGTAGCGATCTCTTGGCCGCAGGGACGGTACTGAACCATTCCGTTGCAGCGATACTGAGTGCCGGCCGCGGCCGGGGTGCTGAGAGAAAGAGAAAGGAAGGTAAGGGTAGCTATGAAATTCATAGGTTTTAAGGCACACGCATTCAAAATCTTAAGAACTCGCATTACTTTTCTATTTCGAGTGGATTAGCAGCGAATTGGAATTCCTCGACGACTTTGCCGCCGATCAGGTGTTGCTGAATTATACGCTCAAGGACTTCGGGCGTGCATGAGTGATACCAAGTTCCCTCCGGGTATACTACCGCGATGGGCCCGCGAGTGCAGACGCGCAAGCAATCTGTTTTGCTGCGATAGACCAACGGCTCCGGCCCGCTTAGCCCCAGTTCCTTGAGGCGACCTTTCAGAAATTCCCAAGAGCGCAGGCTGTCTTCCTGCGTTGAACACTTCGGCTTACGTTGATCGGCGCAAAGCAGGATATGGCGCTTATACTTCTCAAGCCCCAAATCGTCTTTCTTTTTATCTAATTCTGCAAAGCTCATCGCGGCTTACTATAGCCTAAGCGCGGGCTGTCGTCGATGAGCGACCCTTGTAGCAGGGGCCCTGGCGTGGCAAGCTCATTTTCTGTGGCTAATAGCAAAAACTCGAAACTCTTGAGCACTCTCCTTGGTCTTGGCGTAAGCCTGGGCCTGGTTGTGTGGATGTATTTCGCTATCGAATGGGGCGAAGTCGGGACGCAGCTCGCGAATTCCCACTACTGGCTGCTTATTCCGGTCAGCTTCGTCATGATCGGACACTATATTCTGCGCGCATTGCGTTGGCGCTATCTGCTGCCTCATACGGAGCGCGTTCCTCTGCGCGTCCTATTCGACGGCATCATGGTCGGGAATTTCGCAAACTATATCCTGCCGCTTCGTGCGGGAGAGTTTATCCGTCCCTTCATCCTCTCACGAGAAAGTTCACATAGTTTTTCGACAGGCTTGGTTTCCGTTGTCATCGAAAGATTTTTTGATTTAGCCACCGTTCTCCTGTCGTTTGCGGTGATGGTGTTCTTTATTCCTGAAGTTCCGCCGATTGTGCAGCAAGGCGCGTCCGCCCTCACCGTTGTCGCCGGCGCATTGCTCGTCTTCATGTTGGTCGGAACGCTGATGCCGAAGACGGCCGAGCGTTGGATTGATTTCGGGATCGATTTCCTTCCAGCGAAGTTCCGTCCGGGAATTAAAAAGTTTTGCCATGATTTCATTGAAGGTGCTGCCGTTCTCGGAGAGAAGGGCAGGATCTGGAAAGTGTTGGCGTTGACGGCCGCCGTTTGGCTCAGCAGTTATTTAATTATGTACCTGTACCTTTTTGTGTACGCAGCTCCTGACCATCCTGCAGCGCACAGTTTGTGGCTCGCGCTCGCTTTAGGTGTTGTCGTCGCCCTTGCGGTGGCCGCACCGAGTGCGCCTGGGTTTATCGGAGTTTATCAGGCCGGTTGCATTGCGAGCTTTGCGCTATTCGGAATTAGCAAAGAAGCAGGCGCGGCGTTTGCGATTTTGACGCATGTCTATCAGTATCTATTCTTTTGTCTGTACGGTATCTACTATCTCCTGCACGGCAATGTTTCGCTTGCGGATCTGCGCGGTGCTGCTGCGCGCAGCTAATTCTCCGGCATTTACCGAATAAGCAAGAAGTATTTCGCGATATTTCGCTGTCGTCTTCACTTAGCTCATAACTCTGCGATAACGCGAGTCGACACATTTTTGTCCGAAAATCTTTTTGTTGCTCATAATAGCAATGCTATCATGAGCTATATTGATGCTTGCTTTGAGTGATGTATAGCTCTTGCGGCACGAGCGCGCCGGCCGTGTGGGGGTCGGCGAGCGGTTGCTTTTGGTTTTGACGCTCCGAGAACGCTCCCTCTCTCGCTCCGTGGGTAGTGAGAGAGTTGGTGTTACAAGCGGAGTCCCCACTATGTTGTGTGCTTCAGTCTCTAGGCGTGTTTTTGCCCGTAATATAAGGCGAAAAACGCATCCTCGTTTGGTAGCCTCCCGGCCGCCGCCGCCAAGGGCAGAGCGCGCCGTCTCATTTCAAAACATCCTCGAACCTCATGCTCAGCAGCATCGCATCCGTGCACTGAAAAGAAGCACGCCGCTCATTCGCGATTTCGGATAGAGCGTGGTTCCGGTAGGGGCTGCCGATTTTTTCTTACTACAGCTCCGAGTCACTTCAGGCAAATGCGGTTCGCGCGTTTGAGCTGAAGCGTTTTTATCAAATTTCGTTTCCCGATCTGGCGTGTCCCGCGTGGGCGCACCGGCAAGGGAGGTTTTTGGTCTTTTACATCGTTAGTTCGGGTAGAACAGGACAGAAAAAACCATCTGGCAGCTCGAGGTGTATCTCGATGCTTCCATTTGCATAAGGAGAGATCTGTGTAGCATGCACGTTCGGACAGGACAAGTCTGTTCGCGGGTCGCTGTGATTCCGCAGGACGAAAGAGTCGCTCGCTCACCAAGAGGAGGTGTCTTTCATGGATCTTTTGCAGTGGCAGAACCTGATGTTTCTTCTGCCGTTACTGCTCGCAGTGCTGTACCTCGTAGTCCTCGGACTGGGAGGTGACGGCAGCGGGCATGACGCCGGCGTTCATCATGACGTCGGTATGCACCACGACGCGGCGGCGCATCATGACCATGATGCGGAGCACGACGCGGGGCATGGCAGTGTCGCCAAGGTGCTGAGCGCCTTCGGCGTCGGGAAAGTGCCGCTTTCCGTGCTCATCGTCACCATGCTGGTGCTGTGGGGCGGAGCGGGGCTGATGTGCAGTCAGAGTTACGGTATCGCAGCCGTGCGAACCTCAGCGCTGATTGCGGGACTGGTCGTGCTGTGCGGCACTCCGCTGATCTCAGCGGTAGTTGGGCGCTTCATCGCGACACGTTCCTTCCACGTGCACCGCAAGGAGCTCGTGGGAAGCAAAGCTATGGCGATCTACGGAATCGGCGTCGATTCGGGCGAGGCTCGCCTCACCGATCGCACCGGCAACCTGCGTGATGTCCCGGCAAGGGTTATGCCCGGCGTCGCGGATATTACGGAGGGGACCGAGGTCGTACTACTTCGCTACGACGAGCAGAAGGAGGTGTTCATCGTTCAGCGCGCTTAGGCGCGAAGCCGTGGTGTTTGTTCAGACACTTTCGCGAGGTGTTCTCGTGGAAGTTTGATCGGAATGAGTCTCTCGATGCTGAGGCGTGGGAGATTCCACGCCCTTCGCAGTCGAGATGAAAGCTGATCGTTCGGCTTTCAGTTCGCAACACAAGAAGGAGCCATGCAATGGCACAGTTTGAATCGCGTCAATATCGTCCGTCTTCGTCGTCTTCGGGCTCCGGGGGTGCGCCGTTCTTCGTGATCGGCATCCTCCTCGGACTCGCGGCGACTGTCGCTCCCTGGTTCGTGCCGGCGCAGTATCTGCCCGGCATGAGCAAGACTATGATCATGGGCTTCGGCCTCGTGCTCATGGTCTTGAGCGCCATCCTGCTCATCGTCACCACGCTGTACGTCAAGACCAAGCCGGATGAGGCCATCCTCAAGACCGGCATGGGCGGACCGCGAGTGGTGATCGATGGTGGTGCCATCATCATCCCCGTGCTTCACGAGACCACGCGCGTTCCGCTCCACACGATGAAGATCGAGGTGGCGCGCAAGGGCAGCGAGTCTCTGCTCACGAAGGACAAGCTGCGAGCCGATGTGGTCGCAGCCTTCTTCATCCACGTTCAGAAGGACGAGGAGTCGATCAAGGCCGCGGCGAAGTCGCTCGGCAACTGGTCGGGTGAGGAAGAGCGGGTCACCAACCTGGTGAACGACAAGATCGTGGCTAGCCTCCGTCAGGTGGCCGCCACGAAGACGCTCGCTGAGTTGAACGAAGATCGCAAGGGATTCCAGGAAGCGGTGCAGGCCATCATGCAACCGGAACTGGCGTCCAACGGTCTGAAGCTCGAGTCGGTGAACGTCAGCCATCTTGATCAGGCCCCGCTCGAGGCTATGCGTGCAGACAGTGTGTTCGATGCCGAAGGTCGCCTCACCATTGCGACTCAGGTCAATCAGCGCAACGTCGAGCGCAACGCCATCGAGCGTAAGGCGCAGCAGGACATCAAGAAGCAGGACGTGGACACCGCGCGCCTCGTTCAGGCGCAGGAGCTCGAACAGGCCAAGATCGTCGCCGAGACGGAGGCGAACAAGGCCATCGCTAAGGCTGAGGCGGAAGCCAAGGCCAAGGCGGCTGCTGCCGAGCGTGCCCGCGAAGCCGACGTCACCAAGGCGAAGGCGGAGCAGGCCGTGCAGGTCGCAGTGGTCGAGCAGACCAAGGCAGTGGCGGTGGCGGAACAGCAGAAGCTGGAAGCCGAAGCCGTTGCTCAGGTTGCTAAGGACAAGGCGCTCGAACTCGCACAGCGCGAGAAGGCGATCGCCGTGGCCGAGGCCGAGAAGCGGCGGGCGGATGCTCAGGCGGCGCAACTGGTGGCCGAAAAGGGCCGCCAGGAAGCCGAGCAGGCAGTCCTCACCGTCGCCAAGGTCGCGGAAGCCAACCGTGACAAGGAGTCCTCGATCATCGCCAAGCAGGCCGAGGCTGAACGCACTCGCCTTGAGCAGAACGTCAGCACTGACGTCGCTGCCTACAAGGTGACGAAGGAAGCCGAGGCGGCGCAACAGGCGGCGTCGCTGCAAGCCGAGGCTCGCATCGCACTGGCTCAAGCGGACAAGGAATCCCTTGTCCTCAAGGCCGAAGGCGAGAAGGAGTCCTTGGTTCGCAAGGCTGAGGGCGAGAAGGCTGTGCAAATGGTTCCCGTGCAGGTCAACGAGGCGCAGGTCGCTGTCAACAGCGCCCAGGTCGACGTTGACATCAAGAAGCTCGAGGGCCAGAGCAAGAACGAGAAGATCGCGCGCGAGCTGAGTGTTGAACTCGCGCGGATTGCGGCTGAGAAGGACGCGCGTGTTGCGGCGGCGCAAGCCATCGCAGGCGCGTTCGCGCAGGCCGACATCAAGGTCTTCGGCGATCCGACCACCATGCAGCGCATGCTTGGTCAGCTGTTCACGGGTCAGGCGACTGGCACGTGGATGGAAGGGCTGAACGGATCCGTTCCGGAGGAGATGAAGAATCTCGCCGGCATGGGCACCACGGCTCTCGCTGTTCTCGCACAGAAGCTCGCCACCAAGCTCGGGGTCAACGTTGATCCTGCAGTTCTTGGTGCGGTGCTGAAGGATGGCAACAAGGGTGCCGGGGCTTCCGCTGACGCGGCTGCTACCGATGCCCCGAAGGCCTAATCCGACTTCGTCCTAAGCGGACTTCGTCGGGACAAGCGACTTCGTCCTGTTAACTCCCCTTCCTAACGACGGTGAAAGCCGGCGTTTTTGAGAAGGTACAAATCGGGGGGACGTCAACCACAGTGGTCCGTCCCCCCTTTCCATTCTTTGTCGGCGTCCTGCGTTGACGCTTACAACCCCAGCTTCAGGGTTGGCAGAGTCCTTGCTCTTACCTTGGCAGGTAGTACCAAAAGCCCGGCAAAAAGGAATTATTTTCCGGGTGGCGAGCGTTCCAAATAGACGAGCGCAAAGCCTAAGTGCCTTATGGGAAAGGGTTTTCCTTGGCGCTTTGGTAGTACTGAAAATTCGGAAGGTTTTACCTCACTCGGCAAGGATAGACATGAGGATCGAATCGGCATTGTTCTCCAGCAAAGAAGGCCTGACTGCTAATGGTCAAGCAATTGCTGTCGTCGGCGATAATATCGCCAACTCGAACACCACTGCGTACAAAACGTCACGCGTAGAGTTCGGCGATCTATTTGCTGCGGGTAAGGATGCAACTTTCCCTGATGCGCTGCCTCAGGCAGGAAGCGGCGTGCAGGTAAATCGAGTACGTCAAATTCACGAGACTGGGGTGATTGAGGCTACCGGTCGGCCATTGGACGTCGGTATTGCCGGCGATGGATTCTTTATGAGCGGCGACATTGAATCGCCGCTCTATACGCGAGCCGGAAACTTTTCCATTAATTCAGAAGGTCTTCTGGTTACCGCTGATGGTCAGCCGATCCTCGGATTGCAGGGCAGCGGGACAACTCTTGGCACGCTCAATCTTAAAAACATAGCCGCCGCTGGGTCCCCGACCAGCGCTGTTGCGTTGTTCGGAAATTTGAATAGCAGCGCTGCCGTTTCCACGGTCCCTACGACTCCTGCGACTTTTAATGAGATAACTTCAGCAGCTTCGTTTGTTGTTCCAAGTCTAGAAGTTCATGATAGTTTAGGCGTTTCGCACGGAGTCACGCTAGCTTTCTTTAAAGGAGCATCGAATAGCTGGACTGCCCATGCTTACATGGACGGCGGTGATCTCGGACAGACCGCAGGAGTGCCCGTCGAAGTGGGATCGGCGACGACGCTCGCGTTCAGCTCAAGCGGCGTGATCCTCGACGCTGATAAAGCCGCGGCAAAGATGACGGTCAATGCAGCGTATACCGGCGGAGCGGCAGCAGGCAACTTTACAATCGATCTCTCCTCGTTCTCACAGTTCGCCGGGAGTTCGGGCGTAAATAGCCTTACGCAGGACGGCCAAAGTGCGGGTAACGTAAAGTCCTATGAGTTTCTAAAGACTGGACAGCTCAACGCGGTAATGGATAACGGCACCATCGTGCAAATCGGTACCGTTCAGCTCGCGCAGTTCCCCAATGTCGATGGCTTGCAACGTGCCGGCAACGCCGCATTTCGCACCAGCGATTCGTCCGGCAAACCGGTGATTTCGAATCCCGGATCGGAGGGAACAGGAACGTTGGAATCCGCGTCACTGGAACGCTCCACGGTCGATTTGGCTAATCAGTTTGTGGATCTGGTGCTTTACCAGCGCGGCTATCAGGCTAATTCGCAGACCTTTGGCGCAGCAAATCAGCTAATTCAATCGACGATTGCGCTGATTCGTTAGCACGCAGCCTGATCAATCCGATTAGGAAATACGCGGCCGATACGGAACATTGATCACGATTCGTTCGTGTCCAGAGTGGCTTCCGCGATACAGTAGCACGCCCTTCAGGAGCAAGGCTGTCTGATTATGCAGAAGGTTATGCCACCAGCGCGAAGGGACGACTTCCGGCAGCACTACTACCGCTAATCCTCGATCAGGATCGCGATCATCCACTTCATCCAGATACTCCAGCAAGGGATCGATAACCGAGCGATATGGGGAGTCAAGAACCACCAACTGAATGTCGGGAACTTTGATCGACCAGTTTTCCTTGAGCGACTGAGTTTTTGCCGGATCGATATCTACCATTACCGCAGTAACGTCTTTCGAGAGTGACCGCGCGAACTGCAAGGCGCCAAGGGTGGCGCGATTTATCTGCGAGACCGGGATGATGACTTTGTACTGCCGCTCGGAGCTGAGGGAGTGTGTCGTGACCAAATCCTGCCCAATCGCGGAGACCTCGCGATCAACCTGGATGTAGTGCCATTTAATCTTCCAGAACATCCAGATTAGGAGCGGGATAATCGCGAGGACGATCCAGGCACCGTAAAGAAACTTGCTCTCGATGATGATGAGCAGCACGATTCCCGTAGCAAGAGCGCCTATTCCATTGATGACTGCTTTTAACTGCCAATGTTTCCCGCCGATCTTCTGCCAACGGCGAACCATGCCTGCCTGTGAGAGCGTGAACGACAAGAATACTCCGACGGCATATAATGGAATTAAGCGATGCGGGTTGCCGTGGAAAAACCAAACGAGTAGGGACGCCAAAATAGCGAGCACTCCGACGCCATTGGAGTACACGAGCCGATCCCCAAGGTTGGTCATTTGGCGTGGCAAGAAACCGTCGCGGGCCACGAACTGAGCAAGACGCGGAAAATCTGCAAAGGAGGTGTTCGCCGCTAAGATCAAAATCAATGTCGTCGAAGCCTGCAGGAGGAAATACATCCAGCCATTGCCGAAGATATGGCGCGCAATTTGTGAAACGACGCTCTCATCGTGCCGTGGTACGATATGGAGCTGACTGGCGAGGTAGGTAATTCCAACGAACATCGTCGTTAACAGCACACCCATTAGTATCAGGGTGATGCCAGCGTTACGGCTCTCAGGTTTACGAAAGGCGGGCACACCATCGCTAATGGCTTCAATTCCGGTGAGTGCGGTGCACCCAGAGGCAAATGCTCGCAAAATCAGTAGCCAGGTAAGTTCGGCATGATTGGAGGCAAATTCTGAGACGGCAGCAACTCCGGTCGGCATCACCAGGTCTCCCGTCCAAAGCCGGAATAATCCAGCCACAATCAGCAAACTGAAGCTTGCAATGAATATGTAGGTTGGGATGGCAAAGATGGTGCCAGATTCTCTGACTCCTCGCAGGTTGCCTAAGGTAATGAGCGCGATAAGCAGAAGCCCGATTTTAACTTTCCAAGGCAGAAGCTCGGGAAAGGCTGAGGTGAGAGCAACCACACCGGCAGATATACTCACCGCTACCGTGAGGACGTAATCCACCAACAACGCAGCTGCTGCGATAAGGCTGGCAGTTGTGCCCAGGTTTTCACGTGAGACGTTATAGGACCCAGCCCCTGCTGGGTAAGCTTGAATGGTCTGGTAATAAGAGGAGACAACCAAGACAAGAAGAATGCAGATGACGACTGCAATCGGCATCGAGACCGCCAAGGCTCCAGTGCCGGCCAGCACAAGTACCAAGAGAATTTCTTCCGTAGCGTACGCGACGGACGACAAGGCATCGGATGAAAAGACCGCCAAAGCTTTTGTCTTGCTAAGTCGTTCATGTTCATGGGCTTTGGTCGGTAAGGGATTACCGATAATCATTTTTTGAATGGCACTGACCATGCGTATCTTTCTAGCAAATGAGTTCGCCTTTACCTACCCCTGAAGCGATATTTGGGTGGTTCTGCCGACGGCCTTTGAGATCCGAATCATTAGGCCATAAGTTGAGACCGGAATTCTCCACACATCAGAACAATATGTATAAATACAGCAAGTTAGGGTGATATCTCGAAGCAAAAAAGTGCTTATAGAATGCATTTATATGTAACTCATGAAGATGAAGCATCAATAACCAATCATGTTGTTCGCACGAATGTAGCGTTTCCGCCGTGACCGGAAGAGTAAGTAGGGCATGTCGGGGCGCGTAGTTTTCTTTCTGGAGGTCATATGGATCTAAAAATTGCCGGTGCGGTGGTAACGACCATGGGAGCTGCGATCCTGGCGGGATGCGAAAAAGATTCGAATCCTGCGTCGAGGGAACCCCTAGCGAGAGCGCTTACGGCAGCAAATGAAAAGTTAGAGCAGCAGCATTTGTCACTTTCCTCTGAAAACTTAACGAGATTACCGGAGGCAGCACGAACCCTATTAGAGCTTCAACGGCTTTGCCAAACGGATCCACTGCTCCTAGCAATCCGAGAGCATGCGCGGCTTACAAATTCTGCTTACTTTGTTGGTGATGAGTTTCATTGCAAACTTCAGCCGGAGGACATAGATGACGGAGCCCTTAGCTACATCGCAATTAATGCAGACGGATTAACTGTATCTTGGAACAGTGCCTTCAGAGCCTCCGGGGTTCTAAGAGATGGGAGGAATGGTCTTGGCAGTGAACGATCGTTTTTTGAGCTCGAAGTTCAGCCCGAACACATTCTGGCCGCGAATGTTGACCAAGCTAGATTGATGGGAGATGCAGAGAGGCTCGCGAAAAAGCTATTGAGTAAATAGAAGGGCAGGCCCTCAACAGTCCAATCCGCATAGCAAAAGTTACATGGTATGCGACGCGCTCCCGGTAAAGTCGAGCAATGAGAGCTATGCTATTGAAATATAAGCTCTTTTTGGTCTAGGTTATTAGATCCCTAAGTTATAAAGCTCAACCGCTGGCCTCGGCGTCCCCCAAAGCTACCTAGTCTTTACCTAACTGCCCTATTTCGCTAATAATGGGGCGCTTTGTTTATATACCTACTGTTTGGGACTTAACTATGAGAGCAGAATTTCGCAATCGCTGCATTTCGATCGCAGCGTTGTTCGCAGTCCTCCTTGCTTTCAGCTCAACGGCTTTTGCCTCTGAAGCTGAACTGCATATCCCTCCGCTCAACACCGTCTTCAATATTTTCGGAATGACGGTCACTGGACATAACCTCTTGGTCGCCGGACTCCTTGTTCCGATTCTTGGGTTGTTGTTCGGATTCGTTGAGTTCGCCAAAGTTCGTGCGTTGCCCTCGCACCGCTCGATGCTTGACGTATCAGCTCTGATTTATGAGACCTGCAAAACCTACCTCTTGCAGCAGGGCAAGTTCTTGATCGGCCTTGAAGTGCTGATCGGCGCTTGTATGTTCTACTATTTCTCAGTGCTGCAGGGTATGCCGATGCCGAAAGTGCTGACCATCCTCTTGTGGTCGGTGATCGGTATCCTTGGATCGTACGGCGTTGCTTGGTTCGGTATTCGTATTAATACCCTCGCCAATAGCCGCACGGCTTTCGCTTCCCTGGGAGCTAAGCCGTATCCAGTGATGGCAATCCCGCTTCAGTCCGGTATGTCGATCGGAGTGCTCCTTATCTCCGTCGAGCTCGTTCTGATGCTCACGATTTTGCTCTTCGTATCGCCTGAAGCGGCTGGTGCTTGCTTCGTCGGATTTGCCATCGGTGAGTCCCTCGGTGCTTCTGCCCTCCGTATCTGTGGCGGTATCTTCACGAAGATTGCCGACATCGGCTCGGATCTCATGAAGATCGTATTCAATATTAAGGAAGACGATGCACGTAATCCTGGCGTAATCGCCGACTGCACTGGCGACAATGCCGGTGACTCAGTTGGTCCTACCGCTGACGGATTCGAAACGTACGGTGTAACCGGCGTTGCGTTGATCAGCTTCATCGTTTTGGCTGTCGGCATGACCGTTGGCGTGGACGGCAAGATTGTTGCCGGCGTTGATGCGGCTAACCTGCAGGCCAAAATGATCGTGTGGATCTTCGTCATGCGTATCTTGATGGTCGTGACGTCCTTGCTTTCATACTGGGTTAACGGCGCAATGGCCCGTGCCAAGTATGCCGACAAAGATGCTTTCGACTTCGAAGCACCGCTTACCAGCTTGGTCTGGATCTCATCGCTGCTTTCAATTGCAGTGACGTTCTGGGTCAGCCACTTGTTGCTCGGCGACATGGGGGCAGGCGTATGGTGGAAGCTTTCGACGATCATCAGCTGCGGTACTATCGCCGGCGCATTGATCCCTGAGTTCACCAAGATCTTCACGTCTTCGAAGTCGAAGCACGTTGCAGAGATCGTGAACGCTTCCCGCGAAGGCGGAGCTTCCTTGACGATTCTATCCGGTCTTGTTGCTGGTAACTTCAGCGCATTCTGGAAGGGAATGGTCATGGTAGGTTTGATGCTTATCGCGTACTTGACCGCAAACACCGGACTTGAGCAGTTCATGATCTATCCGGCTGTGTTCGCGTTCGGTCTCGTCGCATTCGGATTCTTGGGCATGGGCCCGGTCACGATTGCGGTCGATAGCTATGGCCCGGTGACGGACAATGCTCAATCAGTCTTCGAACTTTCGCAGATTGAAAGCATCCCGAACGTTGGTCAGGAAATCGAGAAGCAATTCGGGTTCAAGCCTAACTTCGAGCGTGGCAAACACTTCCTCGAAGAAAATGATTCGGCTGGAAATACGTTCAAGGCCACTGCGAAGCCGGTTCTTATCGGAACAGCAGTTATCGGAGCTACTACGATGATCTTCTCGATCATCCTGCTCTTGAACTTGAAGTTGGACTTGCTTGATCCGCGAGTGTTGCTCGGCTTGATCACGGGCGGTGCGGTTATCTACTGGTTCTGCGGAGCTTCAATGCAAGCAGTGACCACGGGTGCCTATCGCGCGGTTGAGTACATCAAGGCTAATATCAAGCTTGATGGTGCAACTAAGGCTTCGGTAGACGATTCAAAAGAAGTCGTGAAGATTTGTACGCAGTACGCGCAAGCGGGCATGCTCAACATCTTCGCTGTTATCTTCTGCTTCACCTTGGCCTTCGCTTGCTTCAATGCGACGTTCTTCGCCAGCTACCTAATCTCGATTGCTGTGTTCGGCTTGTTCCAAGCCATGTTCATGGCAAACGCTGGTGGTGCCTGGGATAACGCCAAGAAGTATGTCGAAGTTGATCTGCGTGAGAAGGGAACCCCGTTGCATGCAGCAACGGTTGTCGGCGATACCGTCGGCGATCCTTTCAAGGATACTTCTTCCGTAGCCCTTAACCCGATCATCAAGTTCACCACTCTCTTCGGATTGTTGGCGGTTGAGATCGCGGTTGGTGCACCGAATGCCATTTACTTCGGTGTGGTTCTCTTTGCTGCCGGCCTCTTCTTCGTACATCGCTCATTCTACGGAATGAGAATTCGTACGGGCGGAGCTGAAGCCAGCAACGTGGTTGAGCACAAGCCACGCGGTGGAAAGGCAGTTGGTGCGTAAGCGCTAGCAGCTTATACGCTGAAAGTGATTGGGCCTGCGGGAAGAATTTCTTCCTGCAGGCCCTTCTTTTTTGGGCCTTTCATGCCCAGGAAACACGGCCACTAGAATACCCCATAACAGGAGGGGGAGTTGGGTGGCCACTCCTCGTGGGTTTGGAAGGGACGCGTTAACGTGGATGCTGCATCAGATAATCGACTTCTTGGACAGGGTTCTGACCTGCAGACATCCTCGCTGCAGAGTCTTTTATCTGACTGTGTTGCTCAGGCTAGAGAGATTGTCCTCTTCAGTGCTGAGCCCAGCCCGACTTCATTGCAGAGCCTAGCCTCCGCAGCTACCGAACTTATAAACGGGCGAAATTCCGGCGAAGGGGTAGCTTCACTGGAAAGCACCACCTTACAGGCGGCTACTGTCATGAGGGATCGAGCCCAAGACCTCCGCTCTCAACTAAGCGCAGGCTCTGATGTAGTTGCAGCAACCGAAGCATTCATGCAGGCTGCTTCTGCCTTCCTTTGGACACCTGAGGCAACAAGTATTCAAGTCGCCCGACCAGCTTTGTCCTTACATGAAGCCAGTACTCCGCAAGATTTCCGTCCTGAGATTACGGGAGATAGGGCCGTACAGCTCGATCTCGTACCCGTTGCGTACCGTGAGTTTACTCCTGCGATGCAGCGTTTGACGGACTTGCTGGCGGCAAAGCGAGCGGACTTTGATGTCTGTGTTGTTACCGGGCGCTCTGGAGTGGCTCTTGGCGTATTTCTCGAACATGCCGGTATCCCGGCAACGGAGCTGCCCCCATTGCGACACCACTCCGGAGTAGATGCGGAAAATCGTCCCAAACTGCCTGTCAGCATCGAGGTGCTGTGCGAGCAGATATCGGGCAAGCGCGTCCTTTTTGTGGATGATCAGATTGGCGGCAGCACTACGCTGCATTACGCGCGTCTGGCAACATCGGCTCTTGGCGGAACTTTCGCTGGAGTTGCGATGTATCGATCGAAATTCGCCGGCGAAAGTTGTCGTTTCCTTATGCCTTCCGAACGAGATTTCGAGAGCGGCCTTCCCGGAACTTCCAGCGGAGAGATCTTTCGAGTGTTGCCCGACCTAGAAGCCGTTTTTTCTGCGCAAGGCTTACGCAGTCCTTTCGAGGGCGGGCGCAGTCGTGAATCGCAATGAGCGCCCAGAAGCTCTAGTTAGCCGCCGATGGTGCTTGTCGACTCTCTCTCTTTGCCTTCCACACCTCGATCACCGCCGGAAGTACCGACAAGATTATGATCGCGAGGATGACAAGGCTGAAATTTTTTCGAACGAACGGCAAATCTCCGAACATATACCCGCCATACACGAATAGGAGAATCCAGAGAGCGGCTCCGGTCACATTGTAGAGGGCAAACTTTGTGTAGGTCATCGCTCCCACGCCGGCAAGGAACGGAGCAAAGGTTCGCACTATCGGAACGAAGCGCGCAAATATGATTGTTTTTCCGCCGTACTTTTCATAGAAGCGATGCGTGCGATCCAAATATTCCTTTCGAAAAATTTTGGAGTTTGGACGTTCCAAAAGTTTCGGTCCAAAGTAATGCCCTATGGCATAATTAACCGCGTCACCCAAAACGGCAGCGACGAAGAGCAGGCCCGCGATCGAATGAAGCTCAAGAGATCCACGAGCAGCAAATGCTCCGGTGGCGAATAGTAGCGAATCTCCGGGCAAGAATGGCGTCACGACCAAGCCCGTTTCGCAAAACACTACCAGGAACAAAATTAGGTAGGTCCAGCCGTGATACGTCTCGATGATGGTTCCCAAATGCTTATCGACGTGCAGGAAAACATCTATCAGAGCGGCAAAATCCATATAAAAGCCCTACGTAATACAGAATTTAGAGTAAGAAGATAGCATGCACAGCCGAACAGACAAGGCTTGCAGACCCCTTCGGGCAGTATGAACTTATGAGTTCGAGATAACGCTATGTCGACGCCCGTAACTGAAATAAATCACAAGGCCGAGCGCCATCCAGATAAGCAGCCGCATCCAGGTATCAAATGGAAGCCAAGCCATCTGCAGGACGGAAACGAGCACGCCTAAGGTTGATACCACCGGAACCCAAGGAGTACGGAAAGGTCGGTGTACGTTTGGATCGGTGATACGCAGCACCCATACGCCGGCGCACACGATGACAAAGGCAAGCAGCGTTCCAATAGAGACTAGTTCGCCGAGGATTCCGATCGGCACGAATCCTGCGATCAGCCCGGCTAAAATCCCGGTCAACATGGTGCTAAAGAAAGGGGTTCCATAGCGTGGATGCATTTTTGCGAATATCTTAGGTAGCAATCCGTCGTTGGCCATGCAGTAGAAAATTCGCGGCTGGCCCAGCATTAGAACTAATACTACCGAGCTCAAGCCTGCAATCGCCCCAAGCTTAATTAACGGGCGTAGCCACGCCAACCCCTCTCCGGCCGCGTTTACCGCCACCGCAATCGGAGCCGGATCTCCGAGCTTGTCGTACTTCACGATGCCAGTCATCACGAATGCCACCAGAATATACAGTATGGTGCACACGATCAGCGATCCGATGATGCCGATTGGCATTGCACGTTGCGGATCCTTAGTTTCTTGGGCCAGCGTAGATACGGAATCAAATCCGATGTAGGCAAAGAAAATGACGCCGGCTCCTGTGACAATGCCGCTCCAACCAAAATGTCCCGCTGCATCCGTCGGCGGAATAAAGGGAGTTAAGTTTTCAGGTTGAATGTACTGAAATCCGAAACCGATAAAGAGCAGAATTACCGAAACCTTTACTAGAACTAT
>JAFLCA010000036.1 GCA_017302875.1 Deltaproteobacteria bacterium | reverse complement strand
GATCGATGTCTTGATAGCCGAAGTTCTGTATTAGTTTATGCAAGACAGATTCCGGGCATAACTGAAAATGCGGAAGGGCGGCGCCAGGACGTATGAAAATACAAAAGCTAAGGTAGCGCGTGTTTTTGTTTTTACCTCCAGAGCGATAACGAAGTAATCCAATGGCATTGGTACGATCTACCGTTTTCTTCTCCGCCAACAGCAGGATGCGCTGAGTGCGGCCCCGAGAGAAAAACGGAAATGCGCTCTCTGAGCTGCCGTGCTGCGAAAGAATACGAAATAAGTTTTCAGACGGCTGTTCGTGGTTCGTAAATCCATGTGTCTGGCATAGCTCGGCGAAGCGCTTACGGCGGAGCTTCTCGTAGTGAAAGCTCCAGGCGATGATTCCGCCAAAGACGGCCAGCATTATCAAGGGCATCATACTAGGTTCCATGGGCGCATGTCCTTTTGTGATATCTCTCGTATCGATGCATGACGCGGGCACTGCGGCTCCCTAATCGATACCTATATGCATTGGAAGAAGGTTCGCAGTATCTGGCAACGGGTAAACTGCCTGTCCACGCAGCGTGACCCAAAAACAGTTGACTTCCAGGTCTGCTCGTTCCCACAATATCGTTCTTATATGGACGAAACCACTAAAGCTGTCATTGAGCGCATAACACGTAGCTATCCGACCCCGCAGCCGATTCCGAGCGGACACGAGGCGTGTATTTTTTACGACTGTGCCCGTCTGACGCCGAATGAATTGGCGCGCTTGGCTGCTGAGGCAGTCGGGCACCTACACGAAGATGCATTTGATGTAGCCCTCGGGATCGCTTACCAGGGCATCTTATTTGCGGCGGCTCTGGCCGGGGGACGGGAAGTCGCAATTTTACAAGCCGACGGCAAGATTTCTGGCAGCGATTTGAAAGGCAAGAAGGTGATAGTGGTAGATGATGTGGTGCTTTCCGGAAAGCGTGTGCTAGATGCGGAGAAGAAGGCAGCTGCTTGCGGCGCCGTGGTCGTGGGATATGCCTGTATCATCGATCGCTCCGACGGCGCCTTTGGCTCAATGGAAAAGCCCCTGTGGAGCGCCTACCAAACCAACATGCTTTAGCCCCTATATATAGTATGTCTGAACAGAATCCCTGGAAGACCCTTTCCTCCCGTAAAATCTATGAAAATCCTTGGATTAGGGTACGCGAGGATCAGGTGCTGCGACCGGACGGCTCTCCCGGAATATATGGAGTAATTGAGGCAAAGGTCGCTACCGGTGTGGTCGCGCTGACCGAGAAACGCGAGGTGTATCTGGTTGGTCAGTATCGATATCCTACGAAGCATTATTCTTGGGAAATCATTGAGGGTGGCGCGGAGCCGAATGAAGCGCCCCTGCAGGCGGTAAAACGCGAATTGCGCGAGGAGGCTGGACTCGAAGCCGGGTCATGGGAAGCGCTTGGATCTGAAGTGCACCTCAGCAATTGCTTTAGCGCGGAAGTGGCCTATTTATATATAGCCAGGGATTTGAAGGTCGTTCCAAAGCAGCCGGACGTGACCGAAGTGCTAGATGTGCGTTGTGTTCCATTCGCTGATGCCCTGAAAATGGTTGATAGTGGAGAAATAAAGGATGCCATGTCGATCATGGCGCTGCTGCGCACCGCGCGGGCCTTACACCTATAGAGTTCTACTATGACAGCCTCTCCCTCGATGTCCCCGCAGCAAGCGAAACTTACTGACTCGCAAGTTTCAGGTTTCGCGCTGTACAAGAACTTTGTCGTGGGCCGGGCTTCACTCGCATTTTTCGCCTATTACGAGCTTGTAACGCTGCTCTTTTCCGGATTGCCGGGATTGCTCGGGTTCGCGGCCCGTAGTTTGAGCTACCCCTGCCTGTTCAAACGCTGCGGAAAAAGACCTGCATTCGGGCGTGGCGTGGTGCTGCGCGGCCCGCAATCAATCAGCCTCGGAGCTAAGAATTTAGTCGATGATTATGCTGTTCTTGATGTGCGTGGTGAGGGGGCAGAAATAGTTTCTGGGGATTTTGTAAGTATCGGGCGTTTCAGCACCATTGCAGCCAAAGGTGGGCAGATCCTTCTAGGGAATGCGGTTAATGTTGGTTCCTATTGCCGCATCGCCACGCAGTCCAAAGTTGAAATCGGAGAGAGCGTTCTCGTTGCCGCCTACTGTTATATTGGATCCGGTAACCATCAGGTCGGAGACGACAGTACTCCGCTGATCGAGAGAGAGATGGAAATAAAAGGCGGAGTGAAGATCGGGGCACATGCCTGGATTGGGGCGCACTCGACCATCCTTGATGGAGTCACCATTGGGGAGCGCGCTATTATCGGAGCACATTCTCTGGTTAAGGAAAGCATTCCCGCCGATTGTGTGGCCGTAGGCAGCCCCGCCAAGGTCATCAAGCAGCTGCGCTAACTGTCTAATTTTTGGGTATTCTTCCGCTCTCGATCGGGCGCGCTGTTCTACTCTCGGCGACATTGTTTAATTCAAAGCTCATCTTTCAGGTTTGGGTATGCTGCCGATATTGTTAGCCTTTCGTTAGAACGCGAGAATCTTTTTACCTAAGCCTGAAGCGAAATTGAATAAATCTCAATCACTAGCGAGGACTTGGAAACTTTACCCTTTGACTGAATCCCATCCTCATGTGATGAGTTTGGCAAAAGGTGAATGGAATTGCTGAGCTCATGACGGTTCGCAGCTCCAACACATGCAATGGTTCTGTCTAGGTAGGTTTTCAATTCCAACATCTAGTTTGGGTTGTTTTCTTTAGGTGTTGTTTATTTTATTTGGAGGCAATGAAAGCTCATGCGTAAGTTATCAATCGTAGCTGGATTGTTACTCCTCGCCCCAGCGGTTTCTCAGGCCAAGACGCTTGATGATCTGCTTGTCGAGAAGGGAGTGATCACGAAAGCTGAGGCTATGAGCGCGTCTGGCGCCGCAGCTTCTAAGACATGGTGGAATCAAGGTACGCGTTGGGATTTCCCGAGTGAGGGATTTACTTCGCAGCTTAACACCACGATCCAACCTCGTTACACGTTCACTGACGCCGACGAGAACGCTGGACAGAAGAACACTTCAAGCTTTGACATGCACCTTGTGGCGCTTGCCGTCTCGGGTACTGCATTGCATGAAGAGTTCTCATACAAACTTGACGCTCAATTCAACAGCGCCAATGCTGATACGTCCGGCTCGACCACAACCACCAACGCGACGACCTCCCTTCGTGATGCATGGTTGCAATGGAATGCTTGTGACTGGGCTCATATCCGCATGGGTCAATTCAAGACCCAGTATGACCGTCAGTTCAACGTGAACGACAATACTCAGCAATTTGCTGATAACTCGCTCGCATCGAACACCTTCAACCTTGGCCGTCAGAACGGTTTGGGCGCATGGGGTGACTTTGCCGATGGTATGTTCCAGGCTTCAGCCGGAGTATTCAACGGACAAAGCACGGGTGAAGGTCAGAACCGTCCTGGTGTTGACACCAAAGAAACGGGCATCGTTGCTCTCCGTTGGAACGCAATGGGCAAGATGGACGTTCAAGAAGAAGGTGACATCAACTGGACTGAAGACATGGCCGTATCAATCGGCGGTGCGTATGCCTACTCGGATGCTACCCAGACCATCGTTGGGGACTTCGAGCAGAACAATATCGCCGCAGACGTGAACTTCAAGTGGCAAGGATGGAGCTTACATGGTGAGTATTATTACCAGACCATGAATCCTGATGTCGGCGAAGACGTGAAGCCTTCCGGTTTCTACGCTCAAGCCGGTTACTTTGTTGATCCGAAGAAAGTTGAAGTTGCAGTTCGCTACAGCTACGTAGACTGCGACAACGGCGCCTTCACACAGGGTCTCTGCTCGGGTTCCGACTCGGTGAACGAAGTCACCGTCGGTCTCAGCTACTACTGGTGGAAGCATAACCTCAAGGGTCAGCTCAACTACGTCTACGACAACCAGAACGTACTTGGCGATGGCGACAACATCAACACCGACAAGTGGATGTTCCAGCTTAGCAGCTACTTCTAGTAGACAGATCTTCGCGTAGTTCAGCGAAGTTGAAGGGGCGCTCCAAACGGAGCGCCCCTTTTATTTTGTGAGCTGGGGTGGAGCGGGCGGGGGGATTTGGCGGCAGGTCCCGCCTTGCCATTGCCGTAAGCCTTGCGGAATTTGAGGACAGAAAATGGGTTCAGCAACCGGCTAACGGCCAGCTGCTGTCCGATTCTGAGTCAGCGCGGTATGTACCGGATACCTGTGTTTGCAGACTCGGCAAGCAGACTCAGGTAGCTGCCTCAGATTCAGATGGCGGATAGCAGCTGGCGGTTTGCCGATTTGCTAAGCGGGCTGAGCTTGCCCAAAAGGGTTAGTCGCAGCTACAGGCCGCAGTGAGGGGATACCCGTCACCGCGGCCTCTTAAGGCTAGGAGTTGGCGATATTGATCTTAATCTGCGCCGTCGAGCGGAGCTGGGTTAGCTTAGCCTCGACCGCTTTAGCCTTGGCCCTCTGCAGGAGCTCTTGCTCGAACATTGGCTTCACCTTGGCGTAATCTGGCTTTTCAGCCGGCATCTTCTCCGTTACTTTAATTAGGTGGTACCCAAATTCAGTACGAACCGGCTTGCTGGTCTCACCTGGCTTCAACGCGAAGGCAGCATCCTCAAAGGCTGGCACAGTTTTGCCCTTTTCGATGACTCCGAGCTCTCCACCACGTGCGGCAGCCCCGTCCTGAGAGAACTCCTTGGCTAATGCGCCAAAGTCGCCGCCGTTCGCGGTTGCCTTGGCATAGATATCTTCGATCTTTGCCTTCGCAGCTTTGTCGGCATCCGCGCTGGCATCGGCAGGGACCTTTATCAGGATATGAGCAACCTTGATGGATTCCTTAGCCGAGTATTTCGTCGGATCTGCGTCGAAGGCTTTCTTCACATCGGCATCCGAAATCTTCACATCCTTGGCGAGGTCTTTATCAATATAGGCGTTAATACGGAAGTCATCGCCTACTTCAGAAGTGAAGGTATCGTAGTTCGTGTTGATATTCTTCAGGAGTGGGCTGAGCTTCTCTTTTCCGCCGTACTGCTGCACAAGATTATCGACTGACTTTTGAATTTCTTTCTCGTCAATAACGCCGCTCTTCTTGGCGGCTTCAAGCAAGAGCTGGCGATTGATGATCTCGTTCGTAGCAGCGAGGCGGATACGATTCATGATCTGAGGGTCGCCCGCGCTGTAGTTCTTGAGCATGGCGAATTGGGGTTTGCGTTGAATCTCTGCGTCTACTTCCGAGAGTTTGATGTCCTTCCCATTGTAGGTGGCTACGGTCGAGTCAGCCGTGGCGCTGGTGGCGGCAGCCGCTTGGTCAGCTTTGTTGGGGGCGGGGTCGGCCAAGGCGGGAGTTGTCTGAGCAGCCATGCCAATCACGGCTCCGGCTGAAGTTAGGGCAGTAAGGGTAGAGGCGAGGGGTTTCATAAAGTGATTCCTTAGACGGCGTAAAGCTTGTAGAAAGCGCAAATCCATAGAATCTTTAACCATCAGGAATACCTTGTAAAGGGAAAGCATTGCGTCCTGCGGGGTATATGATTCAATAGTATTGCTCTGGAATTTGCCCGTAACGCAGCTGCTATGAATACCGAATCAGCCCCACAACCTACACCCACTGCGTCGAGGCTGCGCAAGTTCTTGCCGCATATCGTTGCTGTGTTGGCGCTGCTCTCTTTGTTGGTTGTCAGCACTTTGTTGTGGCTCGAGATTAAGCGGCGCTTTCCGGTGCTGGAACCGGGAGGCTACTACGGAACCCTTCGCGGAGTTCTCGATGAGAGTGAAGGCCCCCTGCATTTTTACGTGGAACGCCAACCACAGGGCGACGACCTCTTCTTCTGTGTTCTGAATGAAGGCTGGAAACCCCAAGTGGTCAGCGCGGTCATTCGCAGTGGAGGCTCTGATAGCGGCTGGTTGCTTCCTGTCACGGTGGTCGGAGAGAAGGCTAAGCTAAAGTTTATCGGCACTCGCATTGGGCCTGGTGAGTATCAGGGAACCGTCAGTGACATGTCTTCTAGTGCAGAGGGGAGCTGGACACTTCACGCCGTACAGGACTCGCCTGCGGCGATTTCAGCTTCTGACGAGGAGGAATTGCGCCTCTGGCTACGTAAGCGCGCCGAGCTGACTGAAGTCGAACGCAAAATCAAAGAGTTTGAAGCGCGTGTGCCGCAGCAAAAAGCCGATATAGAAAAAGTAACCGAATTTATCTCAGAGCGCGGGCAGGTACAGGCCAGCTCCGATGCACAGCTCAAGAGCGCTAAGGATGAGCAGTCTCAGGTCAGGAAAGATCTCGATGCGGCCCAAGATCGTCTGCGCAGGCTACAGGAGCGTATCGAAATTTCCCAGCGCATTTCGCCGAGCGGCAAACTTGCTGCGCTCGGACGGGAATCTCTTGAGCGTGATGCGCGCTGGGCGGAATCTTTGCTGCGCACCTCGGGGGCTGAAACGGTGACCGGTCTCGATGATGCCGTGGTGCGTGGACAGAAAATTCTTGAGATGAAGCGTGAAATTGAACTCGAGAAAAACACCATCTTCAAGCTGACGTATGATGGCGCGGCACCTGCGCGTGCGGAGGAGGTGGGTCATGAATAAGCTGAAGCTCCTGCTGTGCAGCTGTGCTCTGCTTCTTGCTCCACGGTGCGTTCGCGCAGACGTAGCTGTCCCTCCAGTGTTTCTCTCTCAGCCCTTGCAGGTTTCGTTTGCTCCTGAAGATGTTTTCTTTTTGGTAGATGGGGCGGCTCCCACCGTGCAGCGAATTCGAGCCTTAGTACTGCCGGTGAATGAAGCTGCCGGTTCATTCATCGCTGGAGCACGGCTTGATGGGGTGAGCGATCCTGAAAAGCTGCACTTTGCTGTCCTTGTCCTTGGAAAGGGGAATCAATTCGAAATGCTGCCGTCTCAACGATTCGAGCCGGCAGCGGAAGGCAGTGAAGCTCAATCCGTTGAGGGCTTACAAGACGCGCTTGCCGCTCGCCGTTCAGTGCTCCAGAGCTTTAATTTGCAGGTGCAGAGCCAAGAGGAAAGTTTGCGACGGCTGCGCCAGGACGCTGAGGTAATCGGAAATTTCGGTCGGGTTACGGAAACGAGCGATGAGATCGAGCGCATGAAAATGGACATCGCGAATGCCGAGAAGAGCGCGCAGTCGATGGAAATGCTGATCCGCATGGCGGCTTCAGCGCCCGTTCCTAAGAATGCAATTGCTCGAGAGACTCAGTTAACGCTACAACTCGGCGAATTGGCGCAGGCAGCTAAGAGTACCGAGTCGGCAGAGATGTCGCGGAAATCGGGGATGGAAACTGATTTGCGGCAGAAATTAGCAATCGTCGAATCTTCTCGATTTGAAGATTATGACGCGCTGCAGCGCCAGCTCGACGAGCTGCGTAGCAAGCGCGAGGCCCTCGAAAAGCAGCGGGGCGGCTCCTCGCCGGCCTCCGCGAATGCCACTCCAGTTGCCGTTAGTCCAGACGTCGACTACTAACTTCGGCTGCGTAGTTGTTGCTCCAGGCAGCTTTCCTGTAAGACGGGAATGAGAGTGGAAGTGTAGTAGGCCTGCAATTCATCGCGATCTGCATTTGTCGGTGCCCAGCCCCACAACATTTCTCCCAGCACTCCAAGTTCGCGCACATAGCCGATTTGCAACCATAGGTCTTCTGGGCTCAGAAAGCGATTGTTGAGCGAGGCGTTGCTGGGGTGGTAGCGCATCATGATGTAGGGAAGCACCTCCTTGTTGCCAAACTGCAGGGCAAGTCGTTGGGCCTCCTGAATGTTGCTGCGAATGTACGCCTCATTTTGTGCTCGGGTTACTTCCTTCCCCGTCTGATAGAACATGTAGATTGAAGGAAACAGCACGTCGCTAGCGCGATATAGTTCCCCAAGTTTGTCATTCACCGTGCGATAGTATGCCGCGTTCGGTCCGCTATACTCGGTGTATGAGCGCCAGGGCAGCGCATAAAATCCCACTTTCGCTCGCGGGCGATAGGCTTTTACGATTTGAAGAGTTTCTAGAAAGAAGTCATTCGCGCTTTCCTCCCATTCCCTGATGGCAAGGTTCTCGATCGCAGCGCTGTCCCAACTCGGAAATCTGCTGCGCACATAATTACGAGAAGCCTGCTGATACTGCGGCCCGGCGCGTTCCCATTGCGGCCACCATTCCTCGTAATCGAGCATAATGTAGCCGTCGAAAGCAGGATCTGGAACCGTGAGTTGCACGCCGTTCGCGACTCGAGTTGCGTGTGTGTTGCGGTCCGCCAGTTGCGGAATTCCTCCGTTTCGAAATACACCCTGCTCGTCGATGTACGGCATGCTGGCTTGCCAATCGGCTGTATTCATCGCGAAGTTCTTTCCGCGAATGATCTGCGGAGTCGAGGAGGTGTCGAAATTTACGACCGGCCATCCCGAGACTTGCCAGTGAATCGAAAACTGCTCATCGATGCAACGATCCACAAATGGTGGAATCGCTGTCGCTGTTGGTGTCGGTGTCGGCGCAGGTGTTTTTGTCGCTGCGACGGTTGCCGTTGCTTGGATCGTCGGTGTGGCTGTTGCCGTTGCGGTAATCGTCGCGGTAGGTGAGGGAGCGGGGGAAAGGGCTGCGCAGCGTTTTACCACGGATGTAAACTTAGATCGGGTAAGGACGCCAACCTTTTGTTTCGGCCGCTTTCGTAGTTCCCGCAAATACTTGCTGTAAAGCACATCGTTTTTATCTGAGCGTGCCGTCCCCAATAAGATCGAGCGTCCAGGATTCAGGGCTTTGCTGGTGAGGAGGCCGAGTTTATTTCTTCCCGGACTTTCTGCAGTTACACACAGCAGATTTTTGGAATACGTAGTTACTCGATGGAGGTTCTCGGCCGTAATTGCGAGAGCGGCCGCGTGAGAAGCACTCCCCGCGAGAAGTGGAACGAACATCAGCGCTACGAAGAAGGCCCGACTAAACTGCATGTAAGGGTTATTGCAAAAAGTGCACCAATAGTGCATTTAAGATTTCATCGAAAAGCTACTGCTTCTGTGATGATAGTAATTTTAGGTAGTTATGGCTGTTGGCGCCCGCTGGCGCTGGCGTTAACTAAGGGTGCTGCAGATTTTCGCGCGTATTATTCGCTACCGGGAGGAACGAAGGCGCAATGGCTGCCTTCCGCGCCGGAAGTGCAATTAGCCGGCTCGGTTTCGTGCTTCGTGCCTGAGGTTCCGATGGTGCTGCCGCCGTCGCTCAAATCATTCTGAGCGGAAACAAAGACGTGTTTAACTCCCTGGGGCAGGCTCTGCGACGACCCCGTTGAGATTAGAACTGCGCAGGCAATTAGCAAAAGCAACAGGGAATATGAAGCGGTATTGGATCCGCGTTCTGATATGTATTTTTGATGGTGAATCACAAAAACCACCTCGCTAAGAAAGAGCGCCTACAAAACCCCTTTCCACCTCTCGCCAATACCCCTGGACATAAGAGTAATCGGACGAAGGGGAGAAAACTGAATAGAGCGCCGCTCGAGCAGAATATCTGTTCTAGACGGCCCCCTCTGTTCTCTCTCTCTAGTATAGGTGGATTTAAGAATAATGCAAATTAAGTTCTTTTTTATTGAGTTAAAACTAGCTTCATTTTATAATAGTTTTGAATAGTTATGCGGCAAAAAGATTTTATTTAGCTGGAAATCGTTGAATAGTGCATTTTTCTGCCGATAACTTCCAAGAGCACATCGCTAGCCTGAAGAGGAATTTTAAAAAGTGTCACCGACAAAAACGGAAGGTTCTCAAAGCTCAATCCTTGAAATGCTCATGCGGCCGCTCGTTCGCTACTGTTTGCGAAATGCGCTTTCCTTTCAAGACTTCATTAATAGCGCCAAGCTTGTATTTGTCTCGGTAGCCGAGGAGGAAATTCGCAAATCCACTCAGAAGGTCAATGTCAGCAGACTTAGCGTGATGACCGGATTGTACCGTCGCGATGTGACTAAGATCTTTCGCGAGCACGAAGCTCCTGCTCTACAGCAACAGAGCATTTTAGCCAGAATCCTGGCGCAATGGGAGCAAGACAAACAATTTTGTTCCAAGCCCGGAAGTCCTCGTCCGCTTACGATTAGCGGCGAAGACAGTGAGTTCAGAAAACTTGTTTGCGCGGTCAGCGGACATGTCAATGCCGGAACCATTCTCTTTGAACTTGAGCGGCTTGGTGCCATCAAGAAAGTCGGAGATCAGGTGCGCCTGCAAAGTGTTTACAATCGCTTTGATGGCGACAAGAGTGCAGGGTTCAAAATTCTCGCTGACGATCTGGAACTGATCATTCAGGCAGCCGAAGAAAACATAGTGCAGCGGAAGCCGATTCGTAATCTGCATTTGCGCACCTCTTTCGACAATATTTACGCCTCGGATGTTCCAACCATCAGGCGCTGGTTTATCGACCAGGGAAAACTGTTCCACAAACGGGCGCGTGACTTCCTCTCGCAATTCGATAAGGACGTTAATCCGCGTCCAAATGACGAGCAGGCCGGTGTGAAGGTCGAGCTTGGCGCGTATAGCTTTACCTCGATCTTCCCCGATGAAGTTGAAGAGGGTGGCGACGAGCCAGTCAGCAAAAAGAAGGTCGCCTAGTTCGGTTCCGCACCTGTCCTAGCGCCCTTCTCCCCAGATTCCATCAAAAAAAGGGGACGCCTTTCAGCGTCCCCCGGTGGTGTGTGTCGAGTGTCTATCGAGAAAGTCCCTTTCCCTAAGTTTTCATACGCAGCGCTCTCGGGTGTCTGACGAGAGTTGGTAGCAAGCTTTCGCTTGAATGCGCTGCGAATGAAAATTTGAATCAGCAGGTTGGCTGCTAAACTGGGCAATGGCGAGTGCGACGAGCGCGCTGCCCAAAGCCCCGATGCAGAAGCCCCGGTAACCGATAGCGACGAGATGTTCCAGGCAGGGAGCTTCCTTTTTATTGGCAAACAAGTCCGCCAGCACTCGGGAAAGAAAGGGGGGACGCGAGGTGGCGTCCCCCCGTGGTGTCGAGTGTATGCTGGTGTGTTTCTGGTTCTGTCTCTCCTTTCGTTTGCCTAGGTTATCTTGTGTTGTCGAAAAAATGCTTTCGGCTTTAAAGAGCGGGTTACGTCCGTTCACCGGCTCGGCGGAAGTAATGGAGTATTTGAGATTTGAAGGGCCCATATTCACCTCGTTCAAAGAACGCATATTTGGACTCTTGCAATTAGTGCACCAAAAGTGCATTTGCCTACTCCCTTAAATGTTACCTATTCGATGTCTGCTGCGCATTGGCGCTTAACTATATGTATCGATTGGTTATTGTTCCGTCGTTCGATCGATTAGCTGCTTTGCGGTAACTCCGACGTTGCGGCAATACCCGTGTCGGTAGGGCTCGTAGGCCTTGCACGGAAGTTCATTGCGACAACCCTCCATCGTTCCAGAACCCATTTCGAGCTGGAACGACTCGCCTGGGTTCAGAACGAACTGCATCGTCTGATACGACCAGTCCATCGCTGGGGAGGTCTGACTTTTCACTACGCCGTAGTTTCGGCTGGGGAGGATCTGGCTTTGTCGGAGCGCATAGATGTACTTGCTGGGATCTCCCGTCCAGTTCAAGAATTCGAAATGACGATCATTGGTAGCGGCATACTGCTCGTATCGTCTTGGCACATCCGGCTTAGTGGTATCTTTGACAACAGCCCAGGTTGCAATAAAGTACGGGCAGCGGACGGGGACGCGTGCCGTGACCAAGACTGGACTGGAAAGGTCATTCCTCCACTCGTCTGCTTCTGAAGCCAGCACTCGCCCATGTGCCGGGTTCGACGGCCAGTAATCCTCCCAAGCACCGTTCTGAACGTAAGGCTCGGCCATCTCCACTGCGTTGTAGGTGGTATTGATCCTTGCATTTGCCATCGGAGGTTCCGCGAAGCGGTACTGACCGCTAATATTGGTAAGCGTCACGTCCTTGAAAAACAGGCTTTCCACGCTTGCGGAATCACCTTTTGGGCCCTGTAAACCTTGAACTCCCTGCGGCCCCTGCGGTCCTGCGATCCCAGGAGATCCGATTGGCCCCATGGGACCTGTCGCACCCATGGGGCCTTGTGGTCCGACTGCTCCCGCAGCGCCCGTATCGCCTTTCTCGCCCTTGTCTCCTTTTTCGCCCTTGTCGCCTTTTGATCCAGGGAGGCCGGAGGTCTTTTCAAGCGTTAGCACTCGTTCGCTCAAGTTGTTGGAAATCACCGTGAGGCGATTTATCGAATCGCCCTGAATGGCTAGCTGGGCGGTGCTGTTCGTCATCTGAGTAGATAGTTTTGCCACCTTCTTGTTTGTGGCTCGAACCTTTTGAGCTGTAGTCTTAACCACCATTTGTTTCGCTGCTTGAGCCGCGTCGTCGAGTGAATATGCTTCGACAGCGCTCAGGGTGAGAGAGCTCAAAAGGGTGCTGATCCCTAAGGTAACGGCCAAGATTCTACGACTGGTGACTGAATGCTCGGAATTGATACTCATATATGACTTCACTCCAAAAATTTCGAGGTGTATTTGCTCGCGCTTTCTTGCGCCTGCGCCATTCTTGATGAAAGTCGCGTCCCTAAAAATGCGCTGCAAGTGCATTTCTAATGTTATGCGCATGTCTGCGCAGATGTCGCATTAGCAGTGTATTTAAATAACCATTTGAATTAATTGAAGTAGCGCGCCCAACTTAATCTCTGTTCGAAAGCGGCATGAGGAGGGTTAGCTTTCCATTTTGCCCCTTCAGATCTTTCTCGATACCTGAGAGATTCTCTTCACGATCCGCGCTATCGTGTACGTGAAACACCATGAATTCGAACCCACTCCGTGAACATTCTTCATCAGCAGATAGCGCTGAGGTGAGGAAACTACTTCAAGAACACCATCGACTCAGCTGCCGGGTCGAGGATCTTGAAGAAGCGCTGACGCGCCTTACGACCTCGCGATCGTGGCGCATGACGGCGTTGCTTCGAAAAGCTCGATTGCTCGCCAAGTATCTCTCCTCTTTTTTGTCGACGCGGGCGCACGTTCTGACGTTCAGCTCCGTCGCCGGTGCGTCTTTGAAGAACAATGTCTGGGTCATAAACACGGATTCAGCGGAGTTCAATATACGCTCTTCTTGCGGTCGCATGCCGCTTGGGTGGGTAGAATTTTCTCGTTCATCGAATCAGCCTGATGTAGTGGAGGATTTCTCCCTCTATGTGGATGAGGGGGAGGGGTTCTCGGAGGAGAGCTGTCTCCATGTTAGCTTTCGGGGGCGCAGGACTTGTTTAGTGAGATTGCCAAGACTGGTGCGGGGTTTGCGGCTGGATGCGCGTTCTCTACCTCATCGCAATGTACCGGCTGAGGTTGTGGCGCAAGAGCGCTATGCCGCAGTGGTACGGGGGAAGAAATTGATTCAGCTGCTTACGCAGATTCCTCTCAAGGAATATCCGCGCTTGATAATTGATTGCGTGGGTGCCTTGCGTTCCGGGGGCTGGCTTGCGTTCGAGCAACAACTCTTCGGTGAACTGCCGCACCAAACTGATAGAAATAAATTGTATGCAGGATGGGTGAAGCGCTACGACACGCTTTCGCCGGCGGAGCTGGCTGCAATGCAGGCGCAAGCGCGCGCCCTGCCATACAAGCCGTTACTCTCGCTTTTGATGCCTGTATATAATAATCCTGAGCGCTGGTTGAGAGCGGCAATTAATTCAGTTCTTGAACAGGCCTATGAGAATTGGGAGTTGTGTATCGTCGACGACGCTTCGACTCGCCCGAGTGTGCGCAGAGTGCTCGAAGAATATGCCGCTCAAGACTCCCGCGTTCGCGTTCTGTTTCGCCAGGAAAATGGGCATATTTCGCGCGCTTCGAATAGCGCCCTCAGTATGGCGCGCGGTGAGTTCGTAGTGTTGATGGATCATGACGATGTGATTCCTGAACACGCTCTTTTTTGGGTTGCCCAAGAATTAAATCAGTACCCGGACGCGCAATTGATTTTCTCGGATGAAGATCGGCTTTCGCAAAGTGGCGAACGTATGGACGCGTATTTTAAAGCGGGACTGAATCGAGAGCTGCTACGATCGCAGAATCTCATTTCACATATGGGCGTCTACCGCAGGGATACTGCGCTGCGTATCGGTGGATTCCGACCGGGATACGAAGGGTCGCAGGATTGGGATTTTGCGCTGCGTTTTATTGAGCAAGTTCCCGATGAGCAGATTCGCCATATTCCGAAAGTGCTTTATCACTGGCGAGCAGCGCCGCAAGCAGTTTCGTTCTCAGCCGATACCAAGGCCTCAGCCTTTAGCGCAGCACAACGATGTGTCGCCGATCACCTTGCCCGTCTTGGCATTGAGGCGACAGTCACCCGCGATGAACACGACGATTTTAATCGCGTCAATTACCGTCCCATGCTCGATCTTTCTTCGATTGAGGTTGTTCGATTCAGCTCTCGCATTGCAGATGTACAACAAGTCCTCGCGCAGTCGCGCCGGGAATTTTTATTCTTCTTGCATGAGAACTCTCTCCCAGAAGAGGAAAAGTATTTGCAGATTCTTTTAGGGACTTTGCAACAGACCAAGGCGGGAGCGGTCGGCGCGCGCGTGTGGTTAGCAAATCAAACTTTGAAGTGCGCCGGATATCGGCCTGCTCCACAAGGAGCGGCGGTGGCTGTTCATACTGGTTTGCCGCGAGGTGAGCGCGGCTACTTTGGGAGAGCCGCCTCTACGCAGGAAGTTTGGGCAGTGGGTCTCGATGGGATGATGGTGCGCGCTGAAGCTCTCTCAGGAGTCGAGTTCACCGCTTCAACACAGGAACCGGATTTCGTGGCGCTTCACCTGTGCGCTGCCCTGCGTGAGAATAACCAAAAAATTCTGTGGACACCTCTGGTGAATGTGCAGTCGGCATTTGCCGTACAACAGGACCTCGTTGAAGGGGTGCCGGCGGCTGCCTTAGAAGACGCGCAAAATTCTCAAAAGCTCTGGCACAGCCCAAATTTATGTGCGAGATCACCCCATTACTGTCTGGCCTTCCCCCCACGTCGACCCTAATTACCTGATTTGCTTACATCAGTTACGATAAAATTGTGCTGCTGTTCCTTTTGGTTAGGCGCCAAAGAGCCGATACTGGTAGGGGTTCTTGGCGAGAAAGGTTTTAAGCCGAAAGGCTGGGGTGAGAGTTCATGCTGCGAGGTTTTATTCAGCGCTTTTCATTGTTGCTGGCTTGCCTATGTCTTGCCGCGCAGGTTGACGCTCAAGTTTCGATCACAACTCCGACCGTCTCCGACACAAAGCTCGCCTCCGCTCCTGACTACGCGTCCGAAGTTCTCTCCGACGCGTGGGATATGGACAAGTCCTCTGACTTTGCAAACTTCATCGACATAGCGGATCTCGGGTCGGGCATCACGAATCTTTCATTCTCCGGCGGCTTAGCAAATTTCACTATACCGAGCGCGGAGGGTGCCTTTTTCCACTTGTTATCTCCTGGTCAGTGCAGCACCAATGCGCTAGGAAAAAATGGGCAAGCCTTTCCTATCGACACCACGAAGTATCGCTACCTCAGCATTCGGATGAACACGACGGTGGGAAGTGAGATGCGCGTATTGTGGTACCGTGGTTGTAATTACGCAACGAACTGGGTTCGCAGCCTTCCCATTTCCACTAGTCCCGGTTGGCATACCTATACCATTGATTTAGCAACCATAGGCCATCAAAGCTCTAGCGGTGGCGACGTTGCCTGGAATGCGGCACCGGCCACGGGCCTGCGTATCGACCCTGGCTATAGCGGCACTCTTTCGATTGATTGGGTTCGGCTTACGGGCACCCCGCCGGCCGAAGGCTCGAGCAGCGCATCGTACTCATTCACTTCCTCCGGTGCCAATTCTCGACACAGCATGTTCTTGGACGATGACGACAATCCGTTTAACGGCTATACCACAGCGCCCATCCTGGATTCAGGAAGCACTGGAACTCTCAATGTGAGTACCGAGTATCTTGCGCCGGGTAGTTATCGAGTCTCTGGAGTAACCAGTGACGACTTTGCCACACTTCGAGCTGATCCTTGGGACATGCAGAGCTCAGTGGATGTTCAACAAATGGTAGGCGTTTCTAATCCTAGTTTTTCCAGTGGTGCCTTTACGGGCACGGCATCTGGCGACGCATATTTTCTTCTGAACCTATTTGGCGCGAGTATCAATTCGTCAGTCTACCGATATCTTTGTTTCCAGATGACCTCAGCTAGTTCGGGACCAACCTTTCTGGTATGGCAGAATTCATCCGGTACGACACTTGGCTATTTTTCAATGGCTGCCGGGGCAAATGTCTATTCAATTGACCTTCAAGGCCAAACCTTAAGCAGTCCTTCCTCGCAGACGCTTTCAGTTGTGGGTGCAGGATGGAGTAGCGGTAACTGGACTAAATTGCGGATTCCACTTCGTAACGGAGCTTTCTCCGTTGGCTGGGTCGCCTTGCGGCAGAACGGCTGCAGCTCTTCTGACAGTCCGCCCTCCCCAGTTCTCAGTCCTGGCCATTTCATCGTGAACAGTCCTCCCACGCTGAAGATTCTGCAACCAGACAATCGAGGGGGTGCAGATTTTGCGTCGACGGTGCTTGGCAATCCCTGGAACTTTGATAACACCGATGACGTAGTCTCCTATGCCGGGCTTTCCACAGCCGAGATTTATCCAAACAACTATGTCGACGGTCTGCAGGGAGATTTCTTCCATGGAACAAGCAGCGAGGGCAGCGGTGACCCATACAATCCCGTTCTTCAGCAGTCGCCAACTTCGTCGCAACGCGTCGACACCTCGCGCTTTAAGAATCTCATCTACAAGTTGAATGTTGCACGGACGCAGGATGTCGCGAATGGCTCGGTCGTGCGAGTGATTTGGCAAGCCGCCGCGGATGGCGATGCCTTGCCATTTAACGGTGACGACACCATGACGCAGGATGGTTGGAACGAGTACGTGCAGGACATGACGAAGATCAATTTAGAGCCAATCATGCATGCGCCCGGCAGCTATATAAATCCGCCTTGGCACGGCAATGTGAACTACCTGCGCATTGATGCTCATGAGTTTACCCCAGCCACGGAATTCTACTTCGATTACGTTCGTTTGACGGCGGACGACGAAACGAACTCGCAGTTTGCGATTACGTATGAGCTGTCTGATAGCGACGACGATCCCTCTGATGTGCTTGTTTCGTTCTACTATTCCGCCTCGGCATCCCTTACTAATCCACAGACCATCGTTCAGAACCTCGCCATGAACCGAGACAGCAACGTGTACCTGTGGGACACCTCGAGTCTGCCTGCGGGCACGTACTATGTATTTGGTATCGCTGATGACGGTTACAACACCATGAAGCGCACTGCCAGCGGGCGATTGGTGAAGTCTTCTCTGCCGCAGGATTCCACAGCACCGGCATTGGTGCTCGATGAGCCCACAGCGGGCCGCACCATTTATTCCTCGATGGTAGTGAGTGGATATGGAATCGATAATATCCAGACTGCCAATATCGAAGTATTGGCGGATGGCGAGCTGCTAGGCTCATTTAGACCTGGTCGGTACAGCAAAGCAGCGCATCTTGCCTATGCCACGTATGCTGAAGCCGGAAATGCGGGATTTTTTGAGCGCATCGATACTTCCGGGTTATCGGACGGAAACCATCTGATCGTCGTGAAGATCTACGATACGGCTGGCAATATCACCTCTTCAGGAAGTATTTCCGTTGATAAAGCTGCGGGGACGGATCCTTCACCGATTCCTGAGCCCACCCCCGAGAATGAATCGCCCCTTACGGTGCCTGGTACAGTAGCCACACTGACGCTTACGGCAAAGCTGGATGCGAAGAAGAATACAGCGTCATTCAAGATCACCGGTGGATTGACCTGCTCGCAGGTGGACTTGATTGTATCAGAGAAGAAATCCGACCTGGTAAAGACTGTGCCGGTGGGCACAGTACTATACTCCGGTGGTGGCAGTCAGTCGATTTCCCTTTCCGCGAGTAAGCTTAAAGGTCTTGTTAAGAAAACCAAAGATATCCCCGTGTATGTCGCAGCACTTTGTAATGGACAACGCACGACACCTGTGAAGAAAATTTCTCCGGTCAATCTCCAGAATAAGAAGAAGCTAAAAACCGCCGCAAAATGGATTGCGTATCTGGATACCAAGCTTCGCTAGCGCGTCCAGGCCCGCGAAATACGCCTCTTTGGCGCTCACGGGTGCTCCCATTGAGGATGCAGGCGTTGCCTGCTAGAGTCGCAGCTGTCGTTTATGAACACGCACGCCCCCTCCACAAATTTCCTTTTGCACCTGTACAGCTCGGTGAAGCGCATGGGCTTGCTGGACGTGCCGCTCGTGCAGCGCATATTTCGTCGTACCTACTTCCTCTACAAGGGACTGCTCGAAGATCCGTTCAAGGATTTCACAAAGGCGTATCCCAAACTTTTCCAAGGCGGAAACATTGTTGATGTGGGAGCTAACGTCGGGTACACCAGCCTTCTCTTTGCGAAAGTCGTCAGTCCTGGTCGCCGCGTCTTTGCATTCGAACCCGATCAGTCAAATTTCATCGCGTTGCAACAGGTGCTTCGATCTTCACGGTGTAGCGAGCGAGTGGTTCCAGTAAAAGCTGCGGTGGGGGAGCAGGAGGGGACGATTGAGCTTTGGATAAATCAGAACCACCATGCCGACCATCGAGTTGCTACCGAGCACTTCGTTACCACGGAAGAGTTTTCAAGTTCCGGTGAAGCTGAACGCAAAACAGTTTCCGTGCCGCAACATAGCCTTGATAGTTTTTTGGCGCGCGAAGATGCGGATCATAATGTGAGCTTCATAAAGATAGACGTGCAGGGCTACGAAATGCAGGTATGTCTTGGTATGAAGCGCATACTCGAAAACAACCCGCTCCTCACGGTAGCCTTCGAATATTCTCCCGACAGTATGCGTTCTTTGGGGTTTGATTCTGAGGAACTCTTGAAGTTTTTCCGGGATCGCAAGTTTAATCTCTATCGACTTGAACGAGGGGCCCACCTCTCTCCTTTTGATGACGGAGCGACGGCTGCTCGGCTACGGAATCGCGGCTATATAGATGTCATTGCTTCGCGCCTAACGAAGTTTTGAGCGACCCCTTTCTGGGGGGTACCGTTTACTACTGGGAGCGCCCTAGACTAATTCGCCGTAAACCTATCCATGTCATTTTGAGCAGCATCCACCCATGGTAGAAGCGACGAATGTTCGTACTTCCATAAACGCGATCTCGATATCGAACCGGAATATCGATGATTCCCATGCCCAACACGGCGGCAGGAAAAAGTAGTTCAAAATCTCCGAACGGATCGAAATCTCCAAAGTCTTTCCGCCACTGACACATGCGAACATAGTCTCGTCGAGTTAGAAGCTTTGTTCCGCAGAGAGAGTCGCCAAGTCTTGTGCCAAGCACGAGGCTAAGAGCTTTCGCAAAAAATATATTTCCTAGGCGGTTCAAAAACCGCATGGCCTCGCCTTCCATCGGATATGTCAACCGGCTGCCATTTATAAAATCTGCCATGCCTAAACGATAGGCATCGTAGAAGCGCTCCAAAAGTTCAGGCGGCATTGTTAAATCGGCATCTAGAATGGTGACAATTTCATGTTGAGCTTTTGAGAATCCTAGTCGCACTGCATCGCTCTTTCCTTTCCCAGTCTGCTGATACGCGCTGAGAGTGAATCGTTCGCGATAAAGAGGAAGAACGCGCTGAATTTCTTCCCAGGTGCCGTCTTTGGAATGGCCTTCAATATAGATAATTTCAGTTTTCGCCCCGCCAAAGTGCGGCATTCGTTTTAGGGCGTTTTCAATATTGCCTCGTTCGTTTCTAGCAGGGATTACAATCGAGATAGAAGGGGCGGATGATTCAGCCATTACCGGTCGTAGAATGCCGATGGTAACAAGGCTCAACCAGCGGAACAGGGGGAGTGCCGGGAGTATGTGATTAAGAATTTTGCCTATCCCGAACAGATTCCACGGGAAATAGACTGCGGGCCGCAATCGAACCACCTCGAACCCTGACAGCTTCGCGATATTATCAAGGTCGGTCCGGGTTATGAAAGTTTCAGGCTGAGCCCCTTCACGAAGACCTAGAAAATTCGCTGCCCAATATAAGAAGCGAAAGTAAGGGTTGTATAGCACTACGCTAACTCGATCGCGTCGTGTCAATTTCTGCTTCAACTTTGAAAGGGTAGCCTGAATGTCATAATCATGATTGAGGTTGCCATTCAGTAGAATTACAGTTTGGGCGCGGTCGCTCTTGCAATCAGGCAGCGCTAGATCGTCTGCCGCAACTTGTTTTTTGGGGCACTGAATTGCATCAAAAAGAATGCCGGTATCGACTTCGCGCGGCTGCCACTGCACTAGGCGTTCGAAGTAGCGAGCAAAAGATGAGATCTCCGCCGCAATGAGCTTATTTGCGGTCTGCCGCCAAGGTGCGGCATGGCGCGGCGAAGTATGCCAGCGAAAGCTTGAGGTAGCTGGGTTTTCCGATTCAGCGGAAGTTGCGATCTGGAGAGCCTCGGCAGCCATGCGGTGATTCTATTTTTGAAAGTTTGATTTGGGACGTTATAACTTAAAAAATTAGAGATTACTACAAGGGCCGACCCGTCGATCTTGAATCGCCCGCTGGTAGTTGTGAGCGCAGCCTCCCTGCTCTAATTTCGTGTATTTGAGAGACATTTCTGAATCAAATCGTTCCATTGCGATTGCCACGCCACGCGCATATTTTCAACTTCTACTGTTTGGAAGTGTTTTGAATCTAGCTTAGCGAAATATTCAATGCAGGGCTTCTGATACGGCATTCCAGCATGGGCAGAGCAAATCAGTATTTCCGGGCGCAAGTTCCATTGCTCTGCAGATTCGGAACTCATCGTCCAGTGTCGGTGGAAGTTGCCCCATAAAAGTCCTGGTACGATAACCGGTGTGCTGTGGGGAACAACTCTCGCTAGGCAGCGGGTTAATTTGCGCTCGGTCTTGGAAAGCAATTTTATCGGCAACAGGCGCGTATGGTATGCACTAAAGAAACGCTCTTCATAAACATAGCTACGTTCAGTTCGCAGGAAATAAATTTGAAATACAAAAGCAGCTGCGGCCATCGGGGCCAATAATCCGAGCGGGGAGAATCGCTGGGTAGGCTGCGATTTGTTAATTGCACAGGTGATAGCTACAAGGTAAATGCCCCAAATGTAACTAAATCGGCATCCCCAGGTCATCCCGTGCGCCGTCAGGACAGCAGGGTTCGGGAAATAGGCCAATGTGGAAATAAGCGAAACGGCAATTAGCGGAAGCGTGCAAAGAATTACACCGACAGCGCGTGATGGACGTAAAGTTATGAAGCTGATCCACGCCGGACTTAATAGCCATAAAAAGCTTGTGAAATTTCCAACCAGCAAGGCGAAGCGCTCTTTGTCTGCCCAGCACAGAGCGAGCTGAGAGAAGGAGGAGTCCATTCTTGCCCGCCCTAAGTCGCCGTAGGCTCGGAGAAGAAGGAGCCCCCCGATAAATATCAAGGACAAGCATAGAATGGTTCGGCGACGCGCCCACAGCGTAGCCATAAGACTGCGAGATCCTGCCACGTAATCGACTACCAAAATTGTGGTGAGCGCAACAAGCACGCCTTCTTCTCGAACGAGGATGAGGAGGAGGGCCCAAAAACACCACCATCGCGAATTGTGCAGCGTTGTAACTCCAAGAAGAACGATTAGCGGCAGAAAGAGGTTTTCGATATGCCAGCCGTAAAGAGGATCGTCCCAGACCCAATACCCGATCGGTCCAATCAGAAAAACGAAAATCAGGAGGGAACTGGAAGCCAGCTTCTGGTAGGTGATCTGAGTCGCAGGGGGCAAAAGTGCGTAGCTCGCAAGCAGATTGAGGAGCAACGAGACGGCAAACAATCCGTAGCTACCCATTAGCAGGACAAGCGGGCCAAGGAAGACGATCAGAAAATAGTTGTGATTGTAAGAGGTGCCCCCAAACTGATTGTTCCAGAGGAAGGGCTGACCTATCCAAATGCTCTTGGCTGATTGGGTGAAGTTTACGATATCAGAAGTATAGCTGAGCCCGTTGAATAGGATTGTTTTTGAGTGTAGCCAAAAGACCAGGAGCAGCGAAGATAGGAGAAGGACGATATAGCGTAGTCGGGGGGCACTGAGGATTGAAGCACGCAAGGGCACTTGCCTCAGTGCGTACTGGTATTTTGCTCGAACGCGCCAGAATCAAGGGCCCATTTATATGCAATCTCCAGTCCCTCAGCGAGAGAAAATCTCGGTGCCCATCCCAGAGATTTCATACGCGTAACGTCTAGGACTTTGCGTGGCGTGCCGTCTGGCTTAGAGGGGTCGGTTGATATTTTCCCTGGATAGCCGGTAACCTGCTTTATGAGCTGGGCGAGTTGTAAGATTGTGCAGTCCTCTCCTGTTCCGATATTAACGGTGCTGAGTCCCGAATATCTATCCATAAGCACAACGAGGGCTTCTGCTAGGTCATCCACATATAGGAATTCACGACGGGGCGTTCCCGTTCCCCAGATTACTACTTCGGGTAGCTTGTTTACTTTTGCCATGTGAAATCGTCTGAGCAACCCTGGAATTACATGCGAATGATCGGGATGGAAATTGTCGCCGACTCCATAGAGGTTCGTCGGCATCGCAGATATAAAGTCTTTTTTATACTGAACTTGGTACTTTTCGCAGAGTTTAAGCCCTGCAATTTTTGAGAGCGCGTACCCTTCGTTCGTTGGCTCAAGCGGCCCACTCAACAAGTACTCTTCTTTGATCGGCTGTGGGGCGTGCTTGGGGTAAATGCACGAGCTTCCGAGGTAGAGGAGCTTCTTGACCTTACTGTTTGCCGATGCGTGGATCACATTGGCCGTAATGATCAAATTCTCATACAGAAAATCGGCTTGATAAAGGTTATTGAAAAGAATTCCACCAACTTTTGCAGCTGCTACAAAGACATAATCGATCTGAGTCGTAGCGAAGAAATTGTTTACGGCGGCCTGATCGAGGAGATCTAGTTCGCTGTGCGTTTTAAGAATGAGGTTATTGAATCCTTGCGCACGTAAGACACGTACAAGGGCGGAGCCGACAAGGCCGCGGTGACCGGCCACATAGATACTGGCACTTTTTTCCATAAGCTTCCAAAGGATATCCGAAGTGAGCTGGGGAATCAAATACCCAAGATTTTGGGTAGTGTCTCAGTTTGAATCCTTCTCAAGCAACGCCACAATATCTTCAACATCCCAAACGCGATTCGAAACGCCCGCTTCCATAGCCGGTGTTACTCGTAACGTCTTATGAATCCGGCAGAAGTTATAATACATGAAATGCAGCGCGATTGCGTGCATATGATTCTCAATCTTCTTCGAAGAGGCATTAGTTAAGCGGGTGAACCGGCGCATCCCCATACGCATCGTGAGATTCTGACGCTCTACATAGCTCGTCGATACATGCTCCATTTCGGGATTACCGTTGATAACTTCTGGAACCGCGCCGATGCACTTTGCGGGGCTATAGCGCTTCTCCATAGCAGGATCTTGGTCGTAGAGCTTAACTAGCATGGCGTAATCAATATCGATCCCGAACGCACTTTCAACGGCTTCCAAATATGCCTTGTGGCCATCCGTTGTGAGCTGAATGCGTCCCTGTAAGCGCTCCGATAAATCGGTCATGAATTCATAGGCACAGCTAGCGTTACGCGATCCAACGTGCCAGCAGGGAACAAGCTTTGTGTCCGCGCAAATGGCTGTCCACGTCCATACGTCACCAACCCCAGGCTGCCCTCTCTTCTCCGCAGGAACATTCTTTTCCTTCGCGTAGCAAAACGACCAAATTTCATCGCATTGGATACGCTTGCAGTTGAGATTACGAAAGGCGCCATCCTGATATTTGGCGCAAGCATTACCAACATCAACGAGTAACTTCGTGACAGTGTTGATGGATACTCCCGCCATGCGTGACGTTGAACGGAGAGAATTGCCCTCAACTAATGCTCTTACAATCTGCGCTCTTTTTGATGTGCCTAATTTGTTCATACTTGATAGTATGCTTGAGCGCTCAAGCATAGTCAAGTAATCCGTCATGTTGGGAGATGGGGTAACTCATCTATTAGATTAGAGAAAAGCTGAGCTTTGCGATCGTCAGGTAAGGTCTTGACACAAAAGGAAGATTTGATGTATTAGAGCGAAAGGTGGAGCCAGGCAGATTTGAACTGCCCCTATTAGGTCTAAACCCCAATAGGGTCACCTGACTGGCCCCAAAAGTGTCGGCCCCATAAAGGCCGACAGTGTTAGTCAAGCAACCCGTTAACCGTTCTTTATGGTCGATTAATGGGGAAGGTCCTGATGCGGGGTAGGGTCCGACCGGTCAAAGTTAGAGTCCCTATCCCCGCTTCACTTTTCTAGTGGGCGTCCAGGATTCACCCGTCAATTAGTAGCTTCAGCGTTTTCTTCATTTTCTTCCTCCAAATTTTCTTC